>NZ_CP019421.1 GCF_001984215.1 Mycobacterium sp. MS1601 | reverse complement strand
GGCAGCGATCAACGAGCCCGTGGCCGGCGCACCCGAAAGGTGTAGCGCCGCCTCCACCTTGTCGAGCATCGTGGTTCCCCACTGCACCCACTTCTGGTCGAAACGGCGTAGGCCCGGCCGGCTTGCGACGAACTCGACAGCCGTCGGGTACGGGATTCCGAGTTTGGCCAGGGCTTCGGCGAGCGCCGCCGTTGTTGGGGCTCCCCACTGGGCGAACGCAGACTCGAGTGCGGCCTCAGCAGACCGCAGACCCCCTGCGGATGTGTCTTCAAGCCACGTGTGATCGGCCGGTGTGTACGGGCCGGCCAGATGAAGCAGCATCGTCCCGGCGTCATCGGACAGCGCCAAACCGAGGTCCGCAAGAGCAGCCTCTGCGCTGGACATCTGCGTCAACGGCCCCAGCCGGTAGCGCAGTTCCGCGGCGTGCCGGCGCACCGCGGCGTGGGAGGGATCAGCGAGCAACCCCTGAAATCGGGCGGCGGCGCGGGGATAGTTGCGCTGCACGCTGACGGGGTGGACGCCGAGCAGCTCGGCCACCGCCGCGCGAGTCATGGGCTGCAGCGCCCAGCTGCATCCGGCCAACGCTGCACGATCGTAGGCGGTGAGGCGATCCAGCAGATCACCCACAGCGCTCGGAGCGTCGGAGCCGGCGCTGTCCAGAGCCCGCCGATTCCTCACGGCTTCCCACCCTGCGATGAGGATGGCGCGGACGGTGCCGATACCTCCCTTGGGCCGGTTGACCAACGAGTCGATCGTCTCGGCGCCGAGATCCGACCAGATGGCGAAGTCCGGGCCGTAGAACGTACGCGCTCGCCCAGGCAACCAGTCATAGGGGATAGGAGCATCGGCGATCTCGTCGAATCCGGCGACAAGATCCCGCACAGGGCTGTCGATCAGCTGGTGTACTGACTGCCACCACGCGGACGGGTCGGCATCGGCAAGCTGTGTCACCGGGCAGCACGCGGCGGTCTTTCCACCGCTACCTCGGCCGCGATCGCCGTGTCGCGTGGGTGGACTGGATGCGGACATCGCCCGCAATTCTTCCAGCCCAGTGCGGTGCAACTTGCCGACCTGACCGAATGATCGGTCAATCCATCAGGTGCCGGCGGCGGCCCACTCTTCGAGTCGCTCCGGCCGAAGCCGCCCCTTGTCGAAGCGCAACTGCGTTCCCTTGTTCAGGTCGATGGCGATCTGGCGCAGGTCCTCGGGACCGGTGCCGCCCCACTCGTTGCGCAGCGCCTCCACCATCAACGCGTCCGGATCGAGTGCAAAGCCGCGGCTCCGCAGAAAGGTCAGCGCGTGAATCACTACAGAGCGCTCGCGGTTGTCGAGGAGTCCTTGGTTGCCCACAGCCAAGCCGGTGAGGCCGCGAATCGCCGCGCGCAGTGCCGGTTCCGCCGCCGCGATTGCCGCGATCTCCTGCCCGCCGAGGTGCTCAGCGCCGAAAGCGGTCACCCAAGGTCCGTGATGGGAGACGCCGGGAAAGCGTGATGGGCCGTGCGCCTGGACCACCACCAGACCGTCCACGCCCGAGGCGCGCTCGACCTCCAGGACTTCCTTCAGATTGAGGAAGGTCCCCACGACGGTGCCCTGCGGGCGGCCGTGGAACTTCGACCGCGGTGAAGCACACGTGAGCGGCACACCGAGCTGGTCGAGGCGATTCTCTTTGATGCTGCCGGTATCAGGTGCATGAATTGTGGCGGTGTCGCCGGCCCAACGCAGAGCCAGCCGCAAAGCCTCGGTAAAAGGTTCATGGGATTCGACGTATGCGCGGCGCATCCCACAACACTAGAACCGCCGCCCGACACCTTCGACTATGCGGCGCGGTGGCCGATGATGCTGATCGAGGAGACCGCAAAGTCCTTAAGGTCGCCAGTCTTGGGAGTGTCAGAGGCGATCACACCGCCTTGGCCCGGAATGGTCGTCGTGTCGGCGACCGGTCCGGTTGGCGTACCGAATTCGGTGATGGTGATCGTCATGGCCGAGGCGAGGACCGGCGGCTGCACGGGCGTCACCACTTCATCGCGGGCGTTGTTCGTCTGCTGTGTCAGCCGCGTCTCTTCGGGATCGTTGAACTGGTACTCCACGACCGCGACGGTCTGGTGCTTGAGCCATTCATCGGATCCGTCGGGGTTCACGCGGTTCCAGCCCGGGACGATAGACACACCGGTGACGACGTACCAGTTGTCGAATTCCACGCGCAGCACCGTGCCCGGAACGCCGTAAGCGGGAAGGCACATCCACGCAGTGTTGACGTCGTTGTCGAAGGCTTGCATCGGATCGGTTGATCCCGCGGTGCACCGGCTGTCGGCGCGCTTGACGCCGATCGGCCCGTCCGCGGCCGCCGCCGCGGGGTTCCCCGGGGTCGCCGAAGGTGGCTGAGACTGCACCACCGTCGGCACCGTGTACGCCGGAGTCGAGGCCGCAGTGCTCGATGAGTCTCTGTCTTCACCGGAGGGCAACACCAACGCGACGACGACAAGAACGACGACGACCGCAACGCCGATGGCGGCCAATCGGTGCGGCCGTCGACTCATGTCGACCCACCCGAATCGCCACCACGGCTTGTCCAAGTCCGCATCGATCGCGCCCAAATCGGCGCCGGGAACATCAACATCGGGGGACAGGTCGTCGTCGTCCCGGTGGACATAAGCGCCGCGCCCGGTGCCGGCCAGCAGGCTGTGATTCGCGGGCCGGACAGAACGCGGTCGATCTCATTGAGGTCGGAGCGCTCGTCGTCGGTCAGGGTCCGGCCGCGGCGCTCGTCGACGTCGTAGGCGGCGTCGTAGTCCGCGTCGAACTCGCTGCCATCTCCGTCGTCGCCACTAGGCATCCATGCGCCGTAGCCCTCGTCGGAGTTCACCGCGAAGTCCTCACTCACGGGCTCAAACAGCTCCGGGTCGGCGAGCAAGTCGTCAGCGATCTCATCTGCGTGACGGTGATACAGATCGGACATGTCGACATCACTTTCCGGGTGCGGCGCTGCGCGCCACTCCGAGTCGAGAGCGTTACCAGCCTCGGTAAATTTTAGCCCGTCAGAGGGAGGGAACTGGCTCACGCGGCTGCACCATTCTCAGCGATCGCGCCGACGAGACCGCGGCGATCGCCAGAGGCCCACCGGGCGTCGATGCATGCACGCTCCAGGTCCTCACGGTCGGCCGTCGCCGCATCGCGAATCCGCCTCACCGCGCGCCGCAGCCGCGACTCCACCTTGTCCTCACTGACACCCAAGATGGCTGCAACTTCACGCACGGGGACAGCGGTGTCACCGCCGAAGCGAATCGTCAACGCCCGGTGATCCTGCTCGGCAATGACGCCACGTGACAGTGCCCAATCCAGCAGCACTGCACCCGTCAGATAGTCGTCGGATTCAGCGCGCACGTCCTCGCCGGCGACATCATCGAACGACGGCTCCGCGGCACAAAGCGGCGCCTCGTGGAGCTTGGTGATCGTCCGCAGCGTGATCCAGTAGAGCTGCGCATCGGCGTGTTTGTGGTTCGGCTTCACCGCCGGCAGAGCGCGCGACAGGAACGCATCCACCGTGGCCTGGAAGCGCTCGTCGGTGACGACGTACTGCGCATCCCGCGAATCGCCCGGGGCGTGCCGCGCGACCGAGGACAACATCACTGCCTTGGCGCCCAGGAGCACGGTCGACGCCAGGGCCACCCCGCGCCGGTGATCGGCCAGCAGCACGGAGGTCGAGATGGCGTCGCGGCCCCCGATCGCGTCGAAGAGTTGCTCAACGGATGTCACGTTCGCGGCGCGCATCCATGCCGATACCTGCGCGCGGTGCGAGGGCAGAGCGGCAGTGCGCAGTGCGTGCTCGCGCAGCGCCGCGGCCGGGCGGGGGAGGTTGGAAGGTTCGATGGTCATCGCCGGTCTCCTGGAGGAGTCGTGGGCGCCGGTGCGGCGCAGCTGATGACCACAGCTTCTGAACGAGTTGTGAGCTACCCGTCAGCTACGACGTGAGAAGGCGTGTGAAACCCTCGTCCGCCCCATCCTCACGACTATGACCTGCATCACAGTTCGAGTCGTCACACGCGCTGGACCTGCGCGCATCGTTTGCCTGAGGGGTGCGCGATTGGCAATCTGAGTTCTCACGCGACGGAAAAAATTTTGGCCAGATCTCACGTGCACAGCACACTGTCCGGAACGTGCGCGCAACGTGCGCGGTGATGAACGGCGGATGTGCGCCGCGGCGTGCGCGGCATGTGCGCGGAACGTGCGCGCGCCCGCCGATAGCTGGTCACGTGAGATGTGCGCGGCCCGTGAGCGGGTACGCACAATTCATGTGCACGACCTGCGTAGACGCTATTGGCGCGGCTTGTGAGGTCACATTCACACGGTTGACCTGCGGAAATAGCGCCAGCAACGGTTCCCTCGGTGATTTACGCTGGCCTTATCGCTCCGCTGCACAGCCAGCGTAAGCCCCCTGTCAAGGGGGTAGTAGCAAATCTGATTAACGTTCGTTAGCCTAACGAACGAGTAACTAGGGACGCGCTATCGGCGATAGCGGTTAGCTGAATCGCTACGAACTTCTCGCCGGCGCGACGGAAACCGGGCCCTTGGCCGGTACTTCACGGATAGAGGCGGCACACCAGGCCGCTCCCTTTCCCCAGAAGGACCACCACTATGGCGACATCCGCAACAGCCCGCTCGCGAGACCTCGACATCACCCCGGCCATCGCCGCCGTGCGCACCTACTCGCGCGAGGTGAAGATCGCCTGCGACGAGCTGCACGACGACCCTTTCAACGCCGGCGCCCGCGCCGCGCTACTCAAACTGATCGTCGATGACAGCTCCGAAGCGGACGCCGCATTGACGCGTGCGCTCGCCGAGAATGGCGCCGGGATTGTGGGAGACTGATTTACCGTGACAGGTAAAATTCCCGCCAAAAGGAAACAATTCGACGAGCTGGTCAAGCCCGTCGATCGGCAGAAACTCGCACAGCGCGCGATCACCGTCCTGGGCATCATCGGCGGCGTATTCGCCATCCTCTCGATGCTCGCGAATCTGTGGCCAGAGTCCAACCAGGCCGACCCCACGCCGGGAAATTCCTCCATCCCGTCCTCCACATTGGTGACCGGATTCGCCCGCGACTACGTCACGACCTACCTCACCGCCAAGAGCGGCGACGAAGACAAGTTGGCGCGCTACGTCACCCTCAAAGACGTCAAGCTGCCGCCCATCGCCGGACAGTTCACCGACACCGAAGTCGCCTTCGCCAAGCAGATCGCCACCACCGATGACGGCGTGGCGGTGTGGACGGTGACGGTCTCCGGAGTCGTCAACGGAGACACCACAGCTTCACCTCAACGCACCTTCTACCGAGTGCCCATCACAGTGCTCGACAGCGCTCCGCGCGCGACTGCCCTGCCCATGCAGGTGGCCGGCCCGGGCGTCGGCGTCGACTTCCGGTTGGGCTACCGCCACACCGTTGCCCTCGACTCACCGTTGGGGACGACCGTCACCGGTTTCGTCCGCTCCTACCTCACCGGCGGCGCCGACTTCCCGCGCTACGTCACCGCCGATTCCACTGAGAAGCCGATCCAACCGGCGCCCTACGCCAAGGTCGACACCCTCACCATCGCGGCGAACGTCGGGGGAGATGGAGCGGGTGCAGACACCGCGGAGGTCTACATCACCGTCGCGGCCCGAACCAAGAACTACACGCTGACCCAGCTGGCCTACCCGCTGACAGTGCGGTCGGTCGAAGGGCAATGGCAAGTCATCTCCATCGCCGCGGTTCCACTGCTGCAGACCCGACCCGACACCCCACGCGAAGACAACGCCACCACGGCCACGTCCACGACTCCGCCGCCACCGCCGACGCGCGGCTAACCCCCACCACCTGAAACCGAAAGGAACACTCCCATGACCGACATCCAGGTCCTCCTCCAGAACATCCAAGTCGTCGCCACGGGCATCTCTGGGACGCTGCTGATGCTTTGGGGCCTCTTCTACTTCTTCAAGAACCTGTTCGGCGAGGGCGGGCGCCAGCCCGTGAAGATCGCCATCGGCGCCGCGGTGATCGCTGGCGCGGCCGGCGTCTACTCGCTGATCCCGTCGTTGATCGACGCGGGCAGCAGCACCGGTGAACAGATCGGCGGCGGCGGCGGGTACTCCATGCCGGCCTTCAACGTGGTGCCGTCTCCGATCGCCGTCGACAACAGCGCCCAGGCGGCCGCATGAATGGGATCCGTTGGGTTCGGGTCGCCACCGGTGGCAGGCGCTTCCGCACCTACGTCGGCCGGCTTCCCGGCGGCCGCAGGATTCCCGGCGGCGCACGCCCGATCGAACAGATCGTCGGCTTCACCGCCATTCTGATCGTCACGATCTTCGCCATCCGGCTCCTGCCGTTCAACGCGATCGCCACGTTCGGCGTCGGCGTCTTCCTGGCCTGCGCCGTCACCGCGGCCCTGAGCTTGATCAAGTACGACGGCATTCCCGTCCTCGGGAAGACGGCACGACTTGCGAGCCTGGTCGTCGACCGCAAGCCGACCGTCCTCGCCCGCGAGGAGCTGGGCCGCCAAGCAGAGTCCAACCCGCACGCCTTCGTCATCGACGACACCGCCGTCAACGCCAGCTGAATCGCCCCGCCGACAACGCACACAGCCGAGAGCGCACCCGTGAAACTGAAACAGCCGACCGCAGCCCGACGTCACCACCTCCAGTGGACCCACCATGGCGGTGTCTACGCCACCTACTTCGTCGAGGCGCTCGACTATGGCCTGCGCCAGCCAGAGGACAAGGCCGGCGTCGCCGACGCACACGAATCACTCGTCGTGAACTGCCCCGAGAACACAGTGCTGCTCAGCCTGCAGGCACCGCTCGATCTGGTCGACGTCATGAACCGCTCACTGGACAACGTCGATCTCCAGCGCACCCCGGACTACATCAAAGAGACCTTGGCCGGGTACCGGCGCATCGCCGAGATCGCCCCGCTGACGCGGGTCTACACGATCACGTTCCCCATCAACAAGAGCCCGCTCAAGGGGGAACCGTCCCCCCGCGAAGTCGCCACACAGCTCGCAGCCGCCGAAGCACTTCTCGCCGTTGTCGACCCCGAATCCAACTTCAAACTCGAGCCCGTCCCCGAGGGCCTGTTGCCCTTCATCTGGAACCACAACCTGATGCGCGGCTCGGCACTGGAACACGCCCCGCACAACCCTGCCAACGCCTCGCCGAGCACCACCCCGGTCGCCACCAACTTCCACCCGGGCGTCCTGGACGAAGGCGCGCGCACCGAGAAGTCCTTTCGGCGCAGCTTCGACCCCATGCTCAAAGCGATGGTCCGGCTCGATGACGGACACGTCATCAACAGCTACCAAGCGATGCTGACCCCGCTGTCCTTCCCCCGGCGATGGCCTTTCCCGGTCACTCGGAGTTCCTGTCGGTGCTCGACGGGATCCCCGATGTCAGCGTCGACTGGGCGATGCGGGTACGCCGCCGCGACCGCGAGTCCGCCATGCAGCTCAACGAGAAGGTCCTCGCCAAGCTCGGTATCCAGCTCGGAGAACGCGACACCGACGTCGGCTTCCACACCCAGGAGCTGCGACGCAAGGTCGACACCCTGGCCGCCTACAACGAAAGCCTTGCCGCCGACGAGAACGCCGAAGAGGTCGAGTTCACCACGGTGCTCGCCGTCGGTGCACCCACCGAGGCCGACCTCACGCGCAGCGTCGGGACCCTCAAAGCCAAGTTCCGGCGCCTCGGCATCCGCCTCGACGCTCCGCGCGGCGGGCAGCGCCGGATGTGGATGATGTTCAACCCGGGCGCCCCGGCCGACACCGTCTACACCGACTATCAGCACGTCATCTCCACACCCGATTGGGCTGGCTTCGTCCCCTTCACCACCGCCCGCCTGCTCGACGACACCGGCCCGGTCATCGGCGTCAATCTGCTCTCCGGGCTCTTCGAGCCGCTGCACTTCAACTTCCTCAACAAGGTGCTCTCCGACATCAGCCCCGCCATCGCGATCGCCGGCGAGCTGGGATCCGGGAAGAGCTACTTCACCAAGACCCTCATCAGCATCATCGCCGACCTGCTGGGGCAGTTCCTCGTCATCGACCGATCGCAGGGAGGGGAGTACGTCGCGCTCCTGGAGTCCATTCCCGGCTCGGTTCTGATCAGCCTCGACGTCCCGGAGTTCACCCTGGACCCGTTGCGGATCTTCACCGACCCGCACCGGGCCCGCAGCATCACCCTCGACACGATCCTTCCGCTGCTCAACATCCCGGTGGTCTCCGCGGCCGGTGTCCTGCTGGCCGAAGCGCTCCAACCCGAGAACCGCGGGAAGAACAATCTGCGCTCGCTGGCCGATGTCCGCGACTACCTCGCCCACAACGCCGAGCGCGGCCGCGGCCGCGACGCCGACGAACAACACGCCCTTGTGCGCGCCATGGACGCAGTGGAAGCCCCCGTGCTGTTCGACCGGTCCCTGCCCCCCATGCCGGTGACCGCCACCGCCACCGTGGTCCGCACCCACACCCTGGCCCTGCCGACCGTCGACGAACTGACCTTGGGCCACGCCTACGCGAACCTGCCATGGCGCAAGCGACTCGGCCACACGCTCTACGAGCTGGTCGGGCTGCTCGCCCGCGAGCAGTTCCTCAAGCCCGGCCGGTTCGGAGCACTGGTGGTCGACGAGGCCTACCACTTCACTGCCACCACCGTCGGCAAGCAGATCGTCGAGGAGTTCGTCCGTGATGGCAGGAAGCACTCGGCCGGCATCATCTTGGCTTCCCACGACCCGAAGGCCGACTACGTCACCGCGGCACACAACCTGATTCCCAACCGCTTCGGGTTTCGCCAGCGCAACCCCCAGATCGCCGCCAACACCCTGGAGTGGCTCGGCGTCGACATCGAACGCGACGCCTACCTGATCAAGCAGCTCCGCGAGAACACCTCACCGCCCACAGGCCGCAACGAAACCGTCGCCCCCAACCGCCGCGGCGAGTGCTTCATCGCCGACGGCCGCGGCCGAATCGGACGGGGAAAGATCTTCGGCCCCGCCCGCGAAGACCGCGCCCTCGCGGTGTCCACCACACCCGAGCAGGTGAGGAACTAGTGCTCACCGCCGCCTTCTTCCGGCCCGGCTGGGACCCCGCGATGCCGGCCTTCGGTCAGCTGTTCGCGCGTGGCTGGGCGCTGTCCAACGCCACGACACTGCGCCGCTACACCGTGCTGCCGGTCTACCTGCAGCTGTGCCTGTGCCTGGTGGCGCTCATCTTCCCCGCCGAAGCCCACGCCGCGATCGGCCCGCAAAGCCCCCTGCTCTACGTGCTCGGCGTCACCGACTCCTACGGCGTCCCGCTGTCGCTCTACGCCATCTCCACCGACTACGGATCCATCCTCGACGGAGGCTCACAGGCTGTCCTGGCCACCCTGTTCGAAGCCGAAGCAGGACTCTTCGTCGCCATCGGCGGAGTGGCCATCTTCTTCTTGATGTACATCCTCAGCTTCGGGTTCCTACCCGACCTCGTCCAACCGGTGGCGGTAGTCGCCCAGGACTACGCCGGCCAAATCCTGCCGGGCGTCGCCGCGATCGCCGCCGTCATCGCCGCCACCTTCATCGCCGTCAACATCCTGCGCGGCAACATGCCGCGAGCCGCATCCCAGGCTGCCGCAGCCGTCGTGATTGCACTGATCGGGGGAGCACTCGTCTCCTCACCCATCACCTGGGTGATCTCCAACGACGGGCCGCTGGCAATGGGCCGCGACGCCGCCGTGGGGATCGGCTCCAACTCGGTGGCCGGCAAGACCCAAACCGCCGACACCCTCGACCGCTTGGAGGGCACGCTGGCAACCTCGTTCGTACGCCGCCCCCTGCAGACCTGGAACTTCGCCGGCCAACCCGACAACACACCCAGCTGCGCGGCCGCCTGGAGCGAAGGGGTCAACTCCGGTGAACCCGACAACATCAAGGACGGCATCGCCTCCTGCGGCGCCCCCGATTCCGCGACGATGAAGGCCGCCGCCGACAACCCCACCCCCGGGCAGCTGGGGACCGGATTCCTCATGGTGATGTTCATCGGAATCTTCGCCCTGTTCTGCATCGTCCTGGGCTTCCACATCGTCGCCGAGTTCTTCCGCGCCGTAGCCAACGCCTTCAAACTGCTCTGGGGGTTCGCCGTCGGCGTCATCCCCGGAGGACCCCAAGCATCACTGGTCAACACCTTCGTCGCCGTCCTGTTCTCCGGCGTCGCCATGTTCGGCTACATCACCATGACCATCTTCGTCGGCGAGATCGTGACGGTGGTCTTCCGCCAGCAGCGCAACGGAGTCGTCGCGATGTTCTCCGTTCTGGTGCTGATGGTGATCGCCATCCAGGGCGTCTTCAAGCTCTCCAAGAAGCTCAAGGATTCCAGCGCGAACGTCGCCGTCGGCGTCCTCAACAGCGCCGGCGCCGCCCCACCACCACCGTCGCAGACCGCCAACATCTGGCAAGACAAAGCCGGCGGCTTCCTGCGGGACACCACCGTGGTCGCCCTGGGCCTGGGCGCCACAGCCGCCGGCGGCGCCCTGGCCGCACGATCACCGTCGGCAACCCACGCCCTGCACGCTGTCGCCCCGTTCATGCGAGGCGGACGCACCTCCATGGTGCGACACCTCGATCGCGGCGCCGACCTCTATGAACGCGAGCAAGACCGCCTGGAACGCGAGAGGCAAAGAGCGGAAAGGGAAGAGGCCAAACAGCGCGCGAAGGAGGAAAAGGCCGCCACGATGGGGCAATCCCCGGCCACCGGGGACCCGAGCGCGCCACCCACGATGACCAGCACCGTTGTGCCGCCGGCCGACCCAGCCGCGTCCGGCTCGTCCGCTCCCTCTGCTCCGGTTCAGCGCAACGGCTCCGCGCCACCGACATCGACGTTCAGCGCCGCGCCCTCCCACGACGCACCCGCACCAGCTCGACCCCCGCTGACCAACGCCGACCTGCAGCCCAAAGGGCCAACGTCGGCATCACCGGGCCACAACGCACCCCCGGCTGGGACACACTCCGGTGTCGCCGACCCGCTCAATGCGCCTCCTCCAGCACCCAGAACCGGTTCAGCGGCACCACTTCCACACTCAAATGAGCCTGCTACCAGCACCGATGACACGTCCCCGCCCCGAACCCGGCCAACCCCGGGCCCGCCGGCGGCAACGCCGCGCCCCCGTCGCCCTTCGAGCATCAACCCGGCCACACACCGCCCCCGCCGCCACCAGCGGCACCCCCCAAGACCGGACCCGGGCGCCCGCTGCCACCGGCATCCGATCGGCACGATGAGCAGGGCAAACCATGAGTGAACCCACCCCCGACCCGCCTCGTCGATCCGCCCTGCGCAGCCTGACGAACGCCGCGGCGGTACAAGTCATCCGCAAGGCCGCGGTCTCTGCCGGAACCGCCGTCGTCGGCGCCGTCGGATGGCCCGTCATCCTCTCGGTCGCCGCGGCCGCGGCACTGCTGGTCCTCATCCTGGTCATCACGGCAATCACGGCGCTGAGCCGAATGTCTGACCAGCGGGGCGACTTCAGCTACCAGTGCGAATCGCGTTTGGGCTACTCCGTGGGCAACACCGCAGCACTGGCCGTGGTGCCCCGAATTGCCACCTCTGTTCCCTACGACCAGGCGCCGGCCACGACCTGGGAGACAACGGAGCTGCAGCCGGCGACCACCACACCCCCGACCACACCGCCGCCATCGACGACAACAGCGACCACCACCACAACGACGGCCACGACCAGCGCAAATGGCACGTCCCCGGCAAATCCGTACGCCACGCTGACCGCGCCGGCCACCGCCGACGCCAAGACCGCCGCATGCGCCGACGCCGTGCGCGCCGGAGACGTCGTCGGACCACCCCTGACCACGCCCGGAACCGAGATAGGCCAGCAAGCCGCCGTCCTGGCCAACAACCAGGTCGGTCTGCTGACCACCGAGGCCGACGGAAGTACCGCCGGGCCCACGAATAACGCGTTTTCCGCAGCTAACTTGGTCAGATACGCCTACTACCAGGCCACAGGGGGAGAGGTCACCTTGCCGACGGACGTCGCAGACCAGATCGACGAGGGCGATCGCGTGGACCCCTCCGCGATCAGCCCCGGCGATCTCGTCTTCTTCAACTTCACCCCCACCCAGGGGCCCACCGCCGTCATGATCGCCATCACCGCCACCCTCGGCATCGACGCCACCACGCTCAACGAACCGATCGCCGTCGGTGTCCTGCCCACAGGCAACGTCATCGTCAAAAGGCCACACACGAGGGCCGGCCAGGAGGTGCCCACACCGTGACCGAGGACCAGCTCGCCGACACCGCGGCCCCGCCGCTGCCACCGGGAATCGGCACGTCCCCCGACACCGGCAACCGCGACAATCAGCGCCGGCCGCCGATCCTGCCGATCACCCCGCGCCTGCCCGGCAACCCCGCCGCCCCACCACCGCAGCAACAGTCAGCGCCAACCCCGACGCCGGCTCCCGCCCAACCGGCCACCCCAGCAGCTCCTGCCGGAACAACGACCCCGGCTGCCGCACCCGCGGGGACAACCACCCCGGCAGCTGCAGCACCCGCGGCAGCCGGAGGTCCCGCCACGGCCACAGACCCCGCCGCCGGCGAGGCCGGTCACGACCATGACCACGGCGGCGAGGACGCTGCTGCTTCCCCCGAAGCGCCCACCGACGACGCCGCCGCCAAGTCCCCCATCAGCCCCGAAGACGCGATGGGCATGCTCTCCGGGCTGGCCGAACCGCTGGCCGGCATTCCGTCCGCGCTCATGGGGATCGGATCCGGCCTACTCGCCCCCTTCGGCCAGATCCTCAACCAGTTCGGTCAAGGCAACCCGGCCATGCCGTCCTCCAGCGGATTCCCGCAAGGGGTGCTCGATCGCCTCGGCTCCACCGACGCCAGCACCGGCATCGCCGGATCCGCAGGGGACGCCTATCAATCCGACGTCGACAAGCAGGCCAACCAGGCCCGCGCCATGGACAACCTGGAACGCAAACTCCGTACCTCACTGGAGGATTCGGCGGCCAACTCCACACTGGGCCGCGACAAGATCGAGCAGATCATCAACCAGGTCAAGACAGCCCTGCAGTCCATGGGCCCGATCGCCAGCACGCCCATGGGCCAGCTCGGCGTCCTGACCACCATCGCTCAAGGACTTCAGCAAGCAGGTGCGGTGCTGACCGACGCCGTCGGCAAGGACGCGCTCAACGCCGACACCGTCAAGACGATGTCGGCCGATTACATCAAAGACCTCAACGCAGCCGGCCCCGACAGCGAAGAGCAACAGAACCTTCTGGCAGCCGGAGGACCGAAAGCGTGGGCCATAAAAGCGTTGGCCGCCAACGGAATCACCGACCCTCGCGCCGTCGCGAACTGGCTACCGGGGCTCATGACCATGGGGGAGCGTGAATCGGGCAACAATCCTCGCGCCGTGAACGGCTGGGACTCCAACGCCGCGAAAGGCACCCCGTCGATGGGATGGATGCAGACCATCCGGCCCACCTTCGAGAGCCATTGGCGACCCGGAACGTCACGTGACATTTTGGACCCGGTGTCCAACGCCGCCGCGGCGATCCACTACATGATGTCGCGATACTCGGTTTCCGCAGACGGGTCAGACCTGATGCAGAAGGTGCAACAGGCCAACCCCTACGCCTCACCGAAGGGATACTGACGTGGCCAAAACCGAGACACAGCAACAGAATCCCGGCCTGGTCGCCATCATCGTCGTACCCGTGGTCCTGGGCGCACTCTGGTTCAGCGGCGCGGCCACCGCCACCTCCTGGGCGCTGCGCCACGGCTACTTCTCCACCCGCCCGGTGTTCGGCATCCCCGGAGCCCCCGGCGGCGCCGGCCCCACCGCGCTGACCATCACCGCCCTCCTGGCGATCGCGATCGGCATCGCCGCCGCGGTGCTTGTAGGTGTGCGGATGGCAGCACCGGTCCAGCACGACCCCGACGACCGCCGCCCCGTCCCACCTGTAGCGGCCCCAGTTCTGGCCGCCACAGCCCTCACCGGGGGACTGCTGATCCTGGTGCTGATCCCGTTCATACCGGACCTCATCGCCGCGGCCGCCGGGATCATCGCCGCCTACGCTCTGGCCGACCTGCTCACCGAAAAGCTGCGCGAACGCCGCGAACGGGCCCGCTACCTCAACGAAATCGAATGGGCGCTCTACCCATACCTCGGATACGACGAGCTGCCACGCCGCCGCGTCGTCTCCATCACCGAGTGGGACGAGGAAGTCGAGGGCCAACCTGAGAAGCCCAAGACGCTGCTGCTGGCCTACCGCGGCCGGCGAGAAGAACTCAAGCCTGAGCTGAGCCGCAGACTCGACGACGCCGTCGGATCGCACTACACCCTGTCCTACGCCACGACAGACCAGCTCATCACCGCCAGCTTGGCCAGCGTCAACACCGAATCACCCACGGTTCGTGGACTGCGAGAACAGATCTCCAGCACCGAGCTGTTCGCCTCCGGCGCCACGGTCACCGACCTGCAGTACAGCGAGAGCGGCGACATCGTGCGATTCACCGTGCACCACCAGATCGGCGCCAAACTCTCTGGCACGGACCGGATCCGCTCCATCGCCCGCAAGATCAGCGATCTGCTGCCCGGCCGCTGGCGCGCCACCCGCTGCGACCACTTGGCAGGCACCGCCGTCTTCGAGATCCGCCCCGAACTGCCCACCAAGGTCTACCCGCCCGTTCTGCCCGCTGTCACCACCGTCGAAGAAGCCTGCGCCACATACGATCACGCCGCCATCCCGCTTGCAGTCGACGAGGAAGGCAACGTCATCGAGTGGAACCTCAAGGTCAACCCACACATGCTGCTCATGGGACCCACCGGCACAGGTAAGACCGCCACGATCCACAACGCCATCGTCCAGGCCGCCCGGCTCGGGGTTCGCATCTTCATCATCGACTTCAAGGGCGGCGAGTTCACCAGCTACCGCAACTACCCGAACGTCGTGGCAGTGCTCACCGAACCGCATGAAGCAATCGCGTTGGTGAACACCATCTACAAGGAGATGCAGGCCCGCTACAACCTGTACAAACGCGACCGCCGCGCACTGGCCAGCAAAGAGCCGTTCATGATCATCTTCGACGAGTACACCGAATTCCAGGAAGCGATCAAGAACTTCTACGCCAACCACAAGGAGAAGAAGGGCGCCCGAGACTGCCCCACACTGCGGCAGTTCTCCTCACTGCTGCGCCTCGGCCGCACCAGCCGCTTCCACTGTGTGGCCGCCCTGCAGCGCGCCGACGCCGACTTCCTCAAGGGCGAAGCCAAGGACAACTTCACCCAGCGCCTGTCGCTGGGCAAGCTCTCCACTCAGGCGGCGATGATGATCCACAACGACGCCAACGCCGGCCGCACCGTCCCCATCGGCGTGCGCGGCCGCGGCACCTCGCTCAACAGCGCGGGATGGCCCACCGAAGTCCAAGCGTTCTACGTCCCCGACCCCTCAGATCCTGCCGACGACGACGAGCGCCAGATCCTCGACGAGCTGCGCCCGCCATCCTCGCTCTACGAGCGGGGCATCGTCATGCCGCCCGATTGGGATCCCAACGACGGCGTCGAGGACTTCGGCGAGTACCTGAGCCTGCCGCTGCTCAAGGCCGCCGACTACCCGCAGTTCGATCCGCACGCAGCCGACTACGCACCACCTGGGTGGCTGGACTTCCATGACCGCGGCGTCGAGTCCATCTTCGGTACCGCTCCCGGCGGTCCCCGCCCCGTCACCCCCGCATCGGCCCAGGAACTCGTCTCGGCCTACGACCAGCCTGACGGCGAGATCCGCCGCGTCGAAGTCGTCGACCTCGACGTCGGCGACTACCTGTGCCACCCCGAGACCGGCGACTGGGCGATCCTGGACGAAGAACCTGGCCCCGGGGAGACCCCAGACACCACGGTGCTCATCCTGCGCGACCTCTACAACGGTGAGCGAGAAGAGACCGAGGTATCCAGCGACGCACTCGTCGAGGTCCGCGACCTGGCCGAAACCCATCTGGCGGCCCTATGACGACCCCGGCCGACCTCGGCAAATCCAACCCTCAAGAAAACCCGCGTTGACGTGGGAATAACGACCAAGTATCGCCAATAATGGAAACATCACGGAAGGAGCCTCCACCGGTGGCCAAGAAGAATGACTTCACCAAGCGCGCCAACGAGTTCTTGTCGACGCGCCTGGGACCGGTCCAACGCCTCGGCGAGCTGCTCGACGCCAAGGCCGAGAAGGAGGCCGAACTCCAAGACTGTGAAGCCAGCATCGAAAAAGCGGTCCTGGAGTGCATCGAGGCCGGCTGGAAGCCTGCAGAGCTGACCAAACTCGGCGTCCCCAGGACCGCGATCCCGCGTCGCCAGCCCCGCAACGCCGCCCTGGAACCACGCACCCCGGACAACGACTCCACGACCAACGGCGAAGGCAGCGGCGCCGAAGGCGGTTCCGCACAGGAGCCCTCGCTGTAGATGACGACAGGCGGCGCAACGCGTGACGAGATCACGACGATCCTCAACCAACTCCGAGGCCTCCTCGGAGAGGGCACACCCGTGACTGCGCCGCTGCCCTCGACCATCCCCGCCGACATCGAAAAGCGACTGCAGACCCTACCCAACGGACTCGGCGACTTCATCGAGAAGATGGTGACCTCCCGCAAAAGTCAATCCGAGATCAGCGCCGCGTTGGCAGAAATCGATCCCTCCCTAGTCCCCGTCGTCGACGAGTCAGCCACCAACGTCACCGCCGGACGCGAAGACATCGACAACACCACCAACCAGTACGTCAACCGTGACGATGCCCTGGCCCCAGTCGAGAACACCCCGATGGGTGCCATGGCCTCGTTGCAGAACAAAGCCGACGCCCTCGCCGGCGGCAGCGGCGCCGTCCGCGCGCAGATGCCGCCGGCCGACATGCGCCGCGTGCTCGTCGACCAGCTCGCCCAGAAGTACTACCAGCAGGCCAAAGCCGCAGCGTCCGGCATGGGCGGCGGCGGCATGGGCGGTGGCTCCGGTGGTGGAATGGGTGGCGGGTCAGGCGGCGGCTCCGGCGGCGGCAGTGGCGGCAGCCCGCTCAGCGCGCTGTCCGGGCTAGCCTCCGCCCCGGCAAGCATGATGTCGGGACTCTCCGGCGGCAAGGGCGGAAAGGGCGAACCCGGAACCCTCCTGGCCGCTCGCGCCACACCCGAGGGTGCCCTGCCACCGGGGGTTGGGCCAGAAAAAGGTTTGCAGCGCAACACAATCCTGATCTCTCGCGCCATCAGTGCGGCCTTCCCGGAAATCGGAGACATCGGGGGAGTGCGCGCCGACTCGCTGAAGTGGCACCCCAACGGTCTGGCGATCGACGTGATGATCCCGAACTCCAACACCGCCGAGGGTAAGGCGCTGGGGGACCGCGTGCTCGCCTTCGCGATGCAGCACGCCTCCAAATACGGTCTCGACCACGCAATCTGGCGACAAACCATGTACCTGCAGAACAGCCCCCCACGCGGCATGCAGGACAAGAATGACTACACCCAGAACCACATGGACCACGTCCACATCGCCACCAGCGGCGGCGGCTACCCGTCAGGACAAGAGACCTATGCCCTGTAACACGCAGCCCACCAACCATTCCCGCGACGACCGCTCCACCACACCCGGAGGTACGAGGACACCATGACTGGCAACAAGTTCGACGGGCAGACGACGTGGGAGCCGACCGACGGGTTCCGCTTCACCCCGAACGGCGGCTGGGAGGTCCCCGGTCAAGACTTCGTCATCGACAAAGAAGACCTTTACTGGACCACCAACCTGACCGATGCCCAAGCTGCTTACGGCGACCCCAACATTCGCTACAACACAGATGACAACGGGGAAGATCGCTACCTCGTCTTCGGCGACGGCACGCGGGTGCCCTCTGACGGCACGCTGGCCTACCGCGACAGCGCGAGCAACCAGAACTGGATCAACAACGGAGACGGCACCTTCACCAAAGCCGACCAGAACTTCCAACCGACCGGGCAGCCCTTCGCTCCGGCGGGCTACCGAAGAATGGCCGACGGCAAGTACGCGCCGATCGATGCGCGTGGAAACCAGGTCGGTGCGCTGAATCCGCAGCCGTCCAACTTTCCGGGCAGCCCCGGCTGGCATGAGGCAGGTGGTGTGGCCACCCCGTTGAACACCAACGGCGACTACTACGAAATCGACCCCGCCACAGGGCAGAACAAGTACTTCGACAAGACCGGCCAGCCGATCAGCAAGGAGAAGTACTTCGCGGGGACGCCCTTCCCGCAGCCGGGTCAAGCTCCGGGGCAGCCGCCCGCCCCAGGCTCCGGCGCGCCGCTGCAGAGCACCCAGGTGAGCGTGCCCGATGGCATGACGGCGCCGGAGTACCCCGAGTGGGCGACCGAGGTCGACCCCGATGTGCCCAATCAGATGACCGGTGTCGTCGTCCGGCTCTACGAACTGTTCGGTAGCGGGTCACCCGCCACCAGCGAGCTGCCGGAGTTCCCGTTCAGCACCGACACCGGCGAGAAGTCCGGGATCGACGCCTACGACACCGTCAAGGGCGACTTCAAGCGCATCGAGTCGCAATTCGACTCCGCGGCACAGGCATTCAAAGATGCCGTGCAGACCTCGGCCAACGTCACCAAAGCCGGCCGCGATGCGATCAACAATGCGATCGCCACGTTCAACACCACCGCGAAGTCACTCGACGAAGGCGACTGGGACGGGCTGTTGCAGGCCGAGTCCACCATGCTCGACACCGTCAAATCCAAGGTCGAAAGCGCGGCCAACACACAGCAGAACGTGCCGTCCAACCCCTCCGGGGGACCCGGATCACCGATGACACCTCCCGCTCCGGCAGCGGCGATGCCGCCGGCAGACGCCGCACTGGCAGCCCCACCCACCGACGAGAACAAGGACCTCAAGGATCTCCTCGGAGGCATGGGCGGATCACCGTTCGGTGGTGGAATGCCCATGGGAGGCAACCCCTTGGGCGCTCTGGGCGGGATGAACCCTCTGGGTGGCGGTGGCGGCAGCCCGATGGGTGGCGGAGGGAACCCGTTGTCGTCCCTGTCCGATGCGGTGAAGCCGCTGTCCAAGCTGTCCGACAACGACGGCAAGGGCGAGGACAAGAAGCCGGCGATCACGCCCCTGAATCCCGGACCGCAGAACGCACCGCCGCCACCAGCGACCAGCCCCGCCGCCGCGCCCGCGGATCCGGCCGCAGTGGCAGCTGGCACGCCAGGCCAGCCCGGCCCGGCCAAGGAACCCGCAGCCACCCCAGCGGGCAACTCGACGACGACCGGCGCCAAGCCCACCGTGACACTGCCCGACGGCAAGGTCATCGAGGCACCGAACAAGCAGGCCGCCGACGCGGCCCAGAACGCCATCGACAACGCCTCGCCAGGCGGCGACGCAGCCCAGAAGGCATACAGCCCCACCGGGCTGGACCTACCCGGAGACGGCAAGAACCTGGGCGCCAAAGTCGACCCCTCCGATATGCAGCCCGGGGACGTGCTGAAGTGGCAGGACAAGACCATGGTTGCGGTCGCCCCAGGGCTTGTCGCCGACCCCAACGAGCCCGGCGTCACCCACACCCTGGCCGAGGTCTTCAAGGACCAGAAGGGATTCGAAGGCGTCTTCCGCCCCACCGAGACCGACCCGACGCTGTCCACACACACCTCGGCACCGCCGCTGACCGACCCGCAGGCCCCGCCGTCACCGCCCGGGCAGCCGACACCCCCACCGCCGGCCGACAACGACCGGACACCGCCAGCACCGACGCCGCCCAGCCCACCGCCGACGTCCGTGCCGGCCGAGCCGCCACCGGACAGCGTCCCGCTGTCCGGGCCCGGCCCAGCGGGCGCACCCGCCGCCCCGCAGGCCCCTGCACCGCAGCCCAGCGCCACCGTGCCCCAACCCGCGCCGCCCTCACCGTTCGAGGACGACGCACCGCCGCCCGCGGCGCGCTCCACCAAGAGCGAACGCATCGCAGCAGGGCTGGAGTAGCCACGCGATGACCACCGAACATCCCACCAGGAAGGCCTAAGCCATGACGACATTCGACATCGCCGATCTGGTCGACATCGGACCAGACCAACTCGGTCCATCGAACTACCAGGAGCTGGTGCCAGGAGTCTGGATCCCCGACCCCGGTGCCAATGAGTTGAAACCCGGCATCGTCAACGACAACAACGTCCGAATGCCCCTGTACGCCAGCGATATCCAGGTCCGCCCACCAGGTGAACTCGGCCCCCAGGGCATGATGGAACTCGGCCGCGACACCGGCGTGTGGATCCCACACCCACGCTCCAACGAGATGCGCCCCGGCTCCTACACCCCGCCGGCGGGGGAGAAGCCCGTACAGATCCAGGACATCCGCTTCCCCGGCGACGGCCGCGCCGTCCCGCCCGGCTACGTCCCCCTCGGCGACTCCGGTGTATGGGTCCCCGGCCCGGACACCGTGGCCAAATCGGCGCGACCGGCCAGCGACACGACCACCGACCCCGAAGCCGATCAAAGCGGCGGCACAAGCAACGACGTGTTCCATGTCAACTACCGCCAACTCGAAGGCCTGGCCAACAACCACGACCAGCAGGCCGAGCAGGTAGCGCAGTGGGCCAACGCCGAGCAGGACTTCGCCGATCGGCTCCTGGCGACTCACGGCAAGATCGCCTACGCCACCTACCTGAACGTGAAGAAGTTCAACGACAGCCGCCAAGCAGAGGCGGGCGCCTACGCGCAGCGCAACAGTGACACCGCGGTGGGCCTACGCACCTCCATCGAGTCGACCCAATCCACCGACGAATCCTCCGCCGCGGCCTTCCGCTCGCCGACCACCCAGGTCTAAGACCTTCAAGAAGGATGTGAATCACGATGTCTGACAACAACGATTGGTTCGAGGGGCCCGGCTGGCAAGACGATTGGGAACCCATCGACCCCGGCGGGGCGGCCGCCGGGCCCGGCGCGATCGGCCCAGTCCCCGCCCAGCTGATCAGCAACACCAGCGGCACCGGTGACTACCACTGGGAGATCGGCGATGACGGGCTGACGCGCTACATCCAGGAACTCGACCCCATCGAAGGCGCCGGCCCCGGCCCCAGCGTGGGCGGCGGCCTGGCGCCGGTCAGCAACACCACCGGCCCCGCAGGCTCCCCCGGCGGGGCGGGAGCCCCCTTCCAGGTCAACTACGCCGAACTGGAAAAGTTCGCCAAGGAGCACGACCTCAACGCCCAAGAGATCGCCGATTGGGCCTCTGGTGACCCCGACTTCCCGAGCGCTACCTGGCCACCCACGGCAAGGTGAACTACGGGACCTACCTCAAGATCCGCGAGTTCATGGCCAGCAAGCAGATCGCCGGAACGACGTTCGCCGAGCACAACGTCCAGACCTCCACAGCGCTGCGCGCCTCGATCGCCTCCACCAAGGCCACTGAAGAGATCAACGCCGCAGCCTTCATCCCTCCGAAAATCGTGTAGGAATCAACCATGGCCGTCATCCACCCCGATGTGAAGAACACACTGCTGTACGCAGACACGGTCCACGACCATCTCCTCAGCACCATCGAGAAGATGAGAGCACTGGCTGCAGAGGGCATTTCAGAGGACAAAGACATCGCCGTCAAGGTCGACATGAACGGCCAACTCGCAGACTTATGGCTCAAACCGGGGATCCTCGACAGCAAGACGGCAGCCGAGATCGCCAAGGAGATCACCCGACTCGTCACCACCGCCGGACAGCAGAACGCCGATCAGGTCGCCGAACTCTTCCGGGCCGCCCACGAACTTCCAGATTTCGACGCCGTAGTGGCAGCCCATGGGAGTGGCGATACCACTGAACCCGCCCCAAAAGCGCAGGCAGATAAGCTGCGGGTATGAGCGAGTCAACAGCTGGGTTGAAGGACCTCGCCACTCGATTACATGGGATCACGGTCCGCGTATCTGAAAACACTGCACGGGTGGAGGACCGGCTCCGCAACGAGACAGATCCCGACCAGATCGTCCAACAGGTCGAACACTGGAAGCGTCTCAAAGAAGCCTCGCAGACCCTCGCCACTGACGCGCTCACCGTGGACTCCAAACTGCATCTCGAGGAGGTCGCCCAACACCTCCACAAGTCCGTCGTGCAGATGAAAACCATTGCGGTAGAGCAGTCCTCCGCCGACGGAGAGGTAGCCGTCAAAGTAGACCTGAGCGGGCAGCTCATTGACCTCCGGCTCGAACCCGGAATTCTTGCGCGCAGAACCGCCGCCGAGATCGCCGGGGAGGTCACCCGCCTAGTGACAACGGCGGGTCAGGAAGCGGCTAAGCAGGCCGAGGACGTCTTTCGCCGCGCCAGCCAGATCCCGGAGTTCGAACCCGTGGCAACCAAGGCAATTGGGGGCCTTGCGGCGCCCGGATCAGCCCGTCAATCTCGATAGACTCACCCGTGTGAACGAGCAAGCCGCCAAGCTGACCCGGTGGCTGCTTGCTGGAAACGGGGCCCTGAAGAACGTCGCACAGTTGCTGACGGAGGACTTCGGCCCCACCGGCGTGGTGGCCGCCGCCATCGATGCCGCGACGATCACCGCCTACCCCGTCGATCCCGAGGCCCAGCCCCAGGGACAAGAGTGGACGTCGGCCCCAGAGGGGTGGTCACACCCGCTGCGTTCCAGCTTGCTGCCCAGCAGCACATCAGCGTCGCACCACGTGGTCGCCGGCATCACCTCCCGTAACCAAGTTCTCGTGGTGAACCTCGCCGCAGCCGACTACCTCGGCATCGAAGGTGACAACCCGATCCTGATGATGCGGTCCTGGCTGATCCAGGTTCTGTCCAAGACCCCCACCGCCGAAGTAGCGGTCACCGATCCGGCCCTGGCTATGGCCGGCGCCGAGCGTCTGGCACTGATCGAGGACCCGGGCGCGGCCCCGGCGGGCACGTCGCTGATCTTGAGCACCCACCACACCAGTGCCCCCGCCCCAGGGCAGCCACATCCCATCACGGTGTCCTCGCAGGCGGCCGACGCCGCCAACGTCGTCCTGTGCAACGAGACCGTCGCCGGCATCTACCTGGCCAACCGGTACTGGCCGGTCTGGCGACGCATGGAGATCGCCGACGACCGGTGGGAGCACCTCAAGACCGTGCTGGTGCCTGCGCCTGCGACCCCCACGCCGCAGGCCCTCCTGCACGCAGAACGAGGGGGACCCGCGCTCGCCGCCGCGGATCGCCCCGTCCAGGTCCTCGGCCGCCCGGGCCCATCCGTCTCGCCGCAGCCACTCGACGAGCACCAGCACGAGCTGCCGCCCTGGGCACCCCTGACCAGCGCTGATGACATGTCCCTCGGGCCAGTGCCGACACCGTCGCCAGCTGCAGCCTCCGACGGCCACAACGCCACAACCAGCGACAATGACACGTCCCCCGATGTCGCGGCCGACGCCCCGGTGGCTGCCGGCGCCCAGGATCTCGAACCGGCTGCCCAAGACAGCCTCGAACCGGCGGCTCCTCCGGCTGTCGGCGGCATCGACGCGCCTACCAGCGGAAATGACACGTCCCCAGCGGTGGCGGTCGACGAGGCCGCCGCGGCCGCGGTCCAGCCGGGTCCGCCGGCGCCCGTCGTCACGCCACCACTGCTGACTCCCGGTGGTGCGGAAGGCGATGACGTCGACGCCGCCGCCGGCGCCGAGGATGTCGATGCCGTTGCCGGAGCAGCCGACCCCGGCCTCGAACCGGCGGCGCCTCCGGCTGTCAGCGGCATCGACGCGCCTACCAGCGGAAATGACACGTCCCCAGCTGTGGTGGTCGACGAGGACGCCGCGGCCGCGGTCCAGCCGGGTCCGCCGGCGCCCGTCGTCACGCCGCCACTGCTGACTCCGGGCATTCCCGCATCACTGGTCGCCACCGCCGAAGACCACGACACCGGCGCCGAGGACACCCCGCTGCTTCCCGGCCGGCCCGCCGAAGAACCCACCGAGCCCGGCCTCTACGTGCTCGGCCCGGTGTACGCGCTGGGCGTCGACCCCGACACCAACGAGCCCACCCGGCACTCAGCGGTCACCCGCCAAGGAGTCCGCAAGCCGGTCAAGGCGCTGATGGCGGTGGCCACCTCCAACGGCGTCACCCTCAACGAGTGGGGCGAGACCATCCTCCAAGTCACCCCGCAGAATCGCCGGCAGTTACGCACCCAGATCCGCAAGATGATGGGCGGCCACGACCCCATCCGCAGCGACATGCGCGGACTCCTCGTCGTCGACATGTTCTGCGACTGGAAGGAATTCAACCGACTCGTCGGCAACGCCCCCGAAAGCGCCACCACGGAGGCCCTGGCCGCCGCGGTGAAGCTCATCCGCGGCAGACCGTTCGAGGACGTCCCCGAAGAGGAGTACTCCTGGCGCTCCGTGGAGCTGCTCAAGGACGAACTCATCGACCGCTGCAGCACCGCCGCGGCCGAACTGGCCCAGCGCCAACACGCCACCGGCGCCCGCGCGGCGGCCTACCAGACAGCGCGACTGGGCCTTCGCGTTTACGCACAACGCGAAGACCTCTGGCTGATCGCCGCCGAGTCCGTGGCCGACCACGACCGCAAAGAACTGATCTGGGATCTCAAGCACGCGATCCCCGTCCCCACACACCCCCAACTGCGCCAGCTGCTCTCCGCCGCCCGCGCTTCCTGACCCCAACCGCCACACCAAGGAGACCCGATGACATCAGCACCCGACTCCCCGCGGCTGCAGCTCCCCGACCGCTACGAGGTCTTCAACCGCAACCGCACCATCGGCGTCTCCACCGCCCCCGGCGGCGCAGTCACCGGCCTCTTCCTGCACGAGAACGTCCGAAAAGGCAACGAACGTAACCTGGTTCGCGAGATCCTGGCCGTAGCCGGCGTCGCCTCGATGCGTGGCCGCCTGGGCGTGCGCGAACGCATGGAAGCCAACGCCGCAGCCAACGGCACCACCGTGCCACCCTCGGCCTACGAAGTACTGCCCGACGCCCCCACCGCCGAGCAGTACGAACAATACAAACGCGAAACCCTGAAGTACTGACATGCGCCGCCTACTGACAGTCCTGGTCGCGGTGACGCTGGCCATCATCACCGCGCTGAGCGCCGCGGCACCGGCCGGCGCACTGGCCATCACCGCCGGCTTCATGATCACCAGCGGCGGACGTTGGTGCACAGTAAGTTTCCCGGACCCCAAGATGCCCAACATCGTCTACACGGCCGGCCACTGCTACAAGAACGGCATCACCGAAGTCAGCCTGGGCAACATCCAGATCGGCCAGTTCATACCGGAGATCCACGACCCCACCACCGACCTGATCGCCATCCGCCTGTACTCCAACATCCCCAGCGAGTACAGCCTGATGTCTCGCGAGCCACTCCTGGATCCGTGGGTGCCCAACGAAGGATCCAAAGTCTGTAAATACGGGGCGACGACTCAAGAAACTTGCGGCACAGTGCTTTCCGTCGACGACAAGAAGTTCGCCGTCCAAATGCCGGCCGATCACGGCGACAGCGGAGCGCCGATCTACGAGCGCCTCAAGCCCGGCAGCAAGGGCGTCCACGTCGTCGGCACCGTCATCTCCGAAGACCCCCGCCGCCCCGGCGTCATCTACTGCTCCACCATCGGCGCCATCAACCTCTTCTTGTCGAAAACCTGGGGCACCGACTGGGACATGAGCTGACGCCCGGTGTCAGAGTCGGCTGCGAGAATGGGTCGAATACCGCCCGGGTCCACTCGGCGGAAATCGCTGCTCACGTGAGGGGGTTAGGGTGATCGGAATCGGCGCTCTCAGTGACGAGGACGCTCTGCGTCGAAGCCGCCGGCTTGAGCAACTCGGATTTGTCGTAACCCCGAAAAGGCTGCAGCAGCTCCACGCGGGTGCACGCCCCACCGCCGCAGAGACTCACGTCGCCCGACTGGCAGAACTGCTCCCGAAAATCGACAGCGGTATGAGTCCGGAGCAGGCCGTCGCCGAGGACACCAGAATGCGTCGGACCACGCGAGCAGTCCTGATTGCGCTGTGCGCCATCACTTTCATCGTTCTCTTGGCTGCACTGCTGTCCGCACCTCTCGGGTAGATCCAGTGCCGTCGTTTCATGGGTGACGGAAAAGGCCGGGCGTTGAGGTACTAGCCAACTAGGACGAGGATTTCCTCGCCACCTCATACGAAAGGCAACGGACGAACCATGACGAGAATGCACACGCTCAAGGTTTGGATGACCTCTGCGGCCCTTGTGATGCTGGTGGGCTCGACGGCTCTCGCCTTCTGGGCCGCACCGCGCCTGGACGCCCAGCTCAGTGCACCGGCCCAGCCGATGTCGGTGACGCAGGCCGCCTACGGAATGCTGGGCTTGGCCGTCGTGCTCACGTTCATCGCCGGCGCTGGCTTCCGCGCTTTCCCGAAAGCCGTCCCGGCAGGCGCCGTCTTCATCATCGTCGCCGGCGTCTCTTTCGGAGCCCTGCTCCCATGGATCCTGGTGGGCCGCAGCATCTGATCGGGCTGTGTCATGCAGCCAGGAACCCTCGGGCCGCCGACGGGGCATTGCGCAGCGCCTTGGCATACCGCGGCTCGAACCGCGGGTTGAGCTTGACCCCGGCCCAGTAGCGATCACCGGTGTGGGCGGCCCCGATGACTGCGCCGGCGATGCTGGCAATCGAATCGGAATCCCCGTTGCTGGTTGACGCCCATGCGAGCGCTTCGCGGCCATTGAGGGGAGCGCGCCCGCGGCCGGACGCGGTGGCCATGTCGGCGACCAGGAGCGCGATCGCTGTCGCTGAACCCGACTCCCACCCCTCGCCGATACCGATGCACGGATCGCCGTAGTCCTCCGGAGTGAGCGTGAACAGCTCCTGCTTGACGGTGAAGGCATCCAGCAGTGCGTCGAGGAGGATCTCCTTGACGCCCGCGGCGAGCATGCCCGGCACGTCGGCGGTCATGGGGGAGAGGACGCGCAGCAGGAACTCGTCGCGCAGCCACGGGCTCTGCCCGGAGAGCACCGACATCGCGGCACTGATCGCGTGTTCGAGGAAGTGCCCGCGCACTGAGGTGGCAGAGCGGATCGCGTCGCTGAGCACCAGGGCGGAGGCGATCGCCAGCGGGTGCTTGTGAGTGAGCGCAGCCTGCAGCGCGGTGACCCCCAGCCACACCTCGTCCGGGCACAGCGCCGCGGGAGCCAGGCGCATCACCGCACCGCAACCGGCACTGACCCGAGCGCCATCGGCGTCATGCCACCGAGCGCCGGCGCGCAGCTGCCGCAACGACCCCATGCAGGTCGCTCCGGGCGCGCGGTTGTTGTCGCGGTCGACCTGCCACTCCAGGAAGCGTGCGGTGATCGCCTTGGTGAGGACGTCGACGTCGTCGAGCTGGCCGGAGGCGTCGACAAGGGCATCGTGCAGGGCCAGGGTCATCTGGGTGTCGTCGGAGATCTTCCAGATCTTCTTGGGCGCCGGCACCGGGTAGGCGGGCATCTGAGCGTACTTGCGGAACTCGACCTGGTAGCCCCACGCATCGCCGGCGGCCAGGCCGATCAGGGCGTTGCGGTAACGGGCCTGAGTGGCAGTTCGTCTCATCATGGTGCGCCTCCCCTTCGGATGTAAACCACTATACACATTTGCGGCACCCATGTATACCTCGGGGTGGGGCGGGGACACTTCTCGCGGCCACGCGTGACGGAAACGCCCGCCACCGCCGGTACTTCCTAGACAAGGACGCACTCCAGCTCTTCTTGCCGAGCTGGCGCTACACCAATAGCGGTCCCAGCGTCCGTGTCCGAGGAGGTACCACCCATGTGTCGTGCCACGACTGACCCAGGAGGGCCCCGGCGCTGCTCCGGGGACACCCGACTGGCATACAGCCACTCAGCGCACTCCGTTGAAGTCCTGGAGGAAGCCGAATCGGTCCTGCAGGCCGCCCTGGCCGACGCCGGCTACCCCGCCGCGGCCGCCGCCCATCCGCTCGCCGCGCCGCCGGCCGAACCACCACTGGCCGCGCCGCCGGCCGAACCACCACTGGCCGCGGAGCCGGCCGTGGCCACACCGAAGACGGTCAGCTTCGCCGACAAGTCCACCCGCGTCGAAGACTTCCGCCGCGAGATCGACGCCGCGATCGCCAACCTCAATACCGCCGAACAGTGGCAGGACTGGCTGCAATACGCCTCCCAGTTCCACTCGTACTCCCTGGGTAATCAGCTACTCATCCGCATGCAGCGCCCCGACGCCACCTTCGTCGGCGGCATGAAGAAGGTCTGGAACAAGAAGTTCAACCGCTCCCTCATCGCCGGGTGCAAGGCCATCTGGGTGCGGGCCCCCAAGATCGAGAAGCGCAAGAAGGACGACGGCACCGAGGAAGAGGTCGTCACCGGCTGGCTCGGCGTCCCGGTCTACGACGTCTCCGACACCACCGGCCCACCCGTGCCTCAGCGCCCCGAGATCACCTACACCCGCGAGACCGGGGTGGCCCCGCCGGAGATGCATGCCGAACTCGAGAAGCAGATCAACGCGCACGGCTACACCGTCGAACGCGTCGAACTGCCCGAGGACGGCCCGGAGGCCTACACCCAGGACAAGCCGACCAAGAAGGTCGTCGTGAGCACCCGCCACAGTGATGCACACGCAGCCGTCTGCTTGGCCCACGAATTGGCGCATATCCAGATGGGCCACATGGAGCGCCACCACGAATACCACAGCGGCCCAGACGGACAACGTCCCACGATGGAGGTCGAAGCCGAAAGTGTCGCCTACGTCATCGCCCGCCACTACGGCCTGAACCCGGGTGGCAGCTCCTTCGCCTACATCGACGGCTGGGCCAAGGGCGACCCGAAGAAGGTGCAGCAGACCGCCGATCGCGTCAACAAGGCCTGCAACAAGATCATCGGCCAGTTCCCGCAGGCCGCCCCGGCCGTCATGACCTAGGAAGGATCACCCACCATGGCCACCCCGCAGCACGTCGAGATCGAGGTCGAAGACCCAGAGACCGGCGAGCGACATACGTTCACCGGACCCACCGACGCCGCCGCCACGGCGGCCGCCGAAGACTTCTTCGGCGTCAACGAAGCCCAGGAGCGAGACAATGACTGACACCATGACCCAAGAACCGCCGACCCAGGAACCGACCCTCGACGAACTCCTGCGCGAACTCGACAAGGTGCAGACCAAGCTGGAGAAGGCCCGCCGCCGCCGCGACGCCGACGCCATCGCCTACGCCTCCACCCCAGACGGCGCCGCGGAGACGTTCCGCCGCTACGAGCTGGCCCGCGACGACCAGGAGCGCAAAGCCCTCAAGACCACCTACCTGTCCGGTCTGGCCATGGCCGGCGAAGAGTACGAAGAGCGGCTCACCCGCGGCAACGCCGGCGACAACGACGGCCCCCTGTCCGTCGTCCCCGTCGGATCCCTGCGCGACCCGCTCGCCAAAGCCCTTGTCGAACAACGAATCATGGCGACCTACCGCAACAGCCCGGCGTCGATGACCACCAACGTGGTCACCATCACCGTGCTGCGGCTTCTGCCCGACGGGCAGACCCGCAAGCGGCTGCGCATCGACGCCCCCGCCGACCTCGGTGTCCTCACCGCCGGCCTGGCCGACGTCATCGCCACCGCCTGGAGCGACCCGAGCACACAGAAGCGCCTCCGCGCCGGCCTCGACGACGCCGCAGACCTCATCGCCGCCGCGATCGCGCAGCGAGACGCCCAATGAGCACCGGCCTCGTCTTCCAGGAGCCCGGCGTCATGGAGACCCGCCAGGAACGCGCACTGCGCCGAGCCCAGCAGCTGCACAACGCCTTCCAGACAGCCTTCGAAGTGCTCGCCGAGATCTACCGCGATGAAGACTGGAAGTTCATCAACGACGCTGCGGGACGGCCCTACAGCGGCTTCACCGCATTCGTCCAAGACCAAATGGGCTGCGCCGCCTCCAACGCTCGGCGCTACCAGCAGGGCATCGTCGGACTGATCCTCCCGCTGCAGGAACTCACCGCACCCGGAGCCCGCATCCCGGTCACCTCCTCAGACGTCGCACGCCTGGGTGTCACCGGTTCCCGCGTCGTCGTCGAGGAAGCTCCCGCAGTCCTGGAAGGCGTCACCGATCCTGACGCTCAAACCGGCGCACTACGGGAACTCATCGACTCCGTGGCGCAACGCTCTACCGCACCCGGCTTCGGGCCGCTCTACGAATCGACGACACCACCGGTTCCTGCGTCCCCACTCGGTGCGCTCGTCCCGGCCCAGGTGCCCGAGGACGCAGACGACGACGTCGACGACACGGCGCCGCGGCCGCCGACGGGAGACCACGGCTGGGCGCAATCGCACGACGATGATGGCCCACCCTGGGAGCAGGAAGACACTGCGCACCCGTCCAAGGCCGCCACCACCACCGATCCCACCCCGACTAGCTCCACACCGCCCGCCGGACCGGCCCCCGCCGCATCGCATAACGAACAACCGGGCGACACCGCACAGATCATGGCCGACCTCGAAGCCGCGATCGCCGCCGTCATGGCCGCCGGCGACCCCACCGCCCTGGCCGAGCAGCTCTCCAGCGGCGACGGCGCCGCGCTGGCTCCGAAATGCCTGGCCTCCGGTCAACGCCTGATGAGGCTGGGCCAGCTGCTCCGCAGCCTCGCCTAGGTGCACTGCCAGCCGACGCGGCGCGCGGGCGTGCTCGGCCGGCGGTGCGCGGGGGACGTGTCATTGCTCCAACTAGGGCATCAGATCGAAGAGGCCGACGCAAATGCCTTCCCGAGACCCGATCCTGGTTTGCTGCTGCTCCGAAAGTACGTGTTCTGCAGCGGTTATGCCCGCTGGCACCGCGTGAATCCGAGGTCGTCGCCACAGATCTCGCAGAGTCGTTTGACCCAGTCATTGCGTTGGTAGAGGACGCCGTTTCGGCCGCAGTGTTCACAGGTGTTCGTGGAGCCGCGCTGAGCCAGGAAGATGGCGTCCTGGAACTGCTTGCGTACCTCGTAGGTTTCCTCGATGCTGGGCGCGCAGTAGTACCCGAGGGACCCGAATTTCTCTCGGACCCGGAAGACGACATAGTTCGGGTCGACTTTGGACAGCCGGCGATCGCACTCGATGATGAGTCGGTACCAGCCCCGCTCGTGGCTGATCCAGCGCCCCCACCCGTCCGGTATGCGACGCAAGATGCGTTCGAGCCCTGCCGAATACGCCTCCCCGGCATCCGCCGGAATGTGCAACGCATTCATCAAGGTGTAGTTGTCGATGTCGAGTGTGGCGAGGCGGCCGAAGGCTGCCTGTATTTCCTCGTCGGTTGCTTCTGCTCTCCGGATCCGGGGAGCCATTTCCCGGATGTCAGATCTCAAGGCTTGCCACCGCGCCTTCTCCTCGTCGGTGAGCACGGGCAGTTCGCGAGCAGGTTCCATGTGATCTTTCACCCGATGGCCAAGTCGATGTTCTCGTACTGCGCGGACACCATGAAGAGTGTCATCGTGGCGAGAAATGGCGCCGACACAAGTTGGTCAATCCAGCTGCTGGCCTGCGCTGCGGTGAGATGCCCTGCAGCTAGTGCGCGCTCGGTCACCACGTGCAAACCCAGGACGCCATCGGCGGCGACAACGTCAGTCCATAGGGCCGTAACCGGTTCGATTCGGGTAACAGTGAGACCCGCCTGTTGGAGCAACCGCGGGATGCTGCGGCCCACAGTCGGTTGCGGGATAACGTGTTTGAGCATCATGTTCGTGTACGCGACACTGAGGTCCGCGTCGGGGTGATCGATTGCGAGGGTCGCCCAGTCCGGTTCGGTGCAGACGAGCTTTCCCGTCGGGCGCAGGATGCGAGCGGCCTCCGCGACGGCCCCGGCCGGGGAAGTGACGTGTTGGAGTACGCGGTCGATATGTACGCGATCGGCTGACTGCGTGTTCAAGGGCAAGCAGTGGATGTCGGCCACTTCGACGTTCACGGTGGGAAGGTGCTGTGTCGCTTGCGTTGCGAGGGCGGTCATTTGTGGGTCGTAGTCGAAGCCGATGACGGCTCCAGTGGGTCCAGTGAGTCCCGCGTAGCGGTGCAGGTCCAAGCCGGCGCCGCATCCGAGATCGACGACGATGTTTCCGGGTTGGACGTCGAGTTCTGAAGTGGCGGTGCTCTTGTAGCGTCTGACAGCGTCCGTTTGCGCCAACTGCGTGAGGTATTGGCGCTTACCGCCGTCCTCGAACGGCGAGATGGCGCACGGGTAGTTCGCGGGTGTGTCCATGAATGTGTGCTGCTTCCGCCGGTTAGGTGTGGTGTTTGTTGGTGTGGGCAAGGATCCGGCGGGACTGTTCTTCCTGGACACTCCCAGAACGGCCGCCGCAACTCATCGATGCCGATTTGATGTCGCCGGCGGCCAGCAGTAGGAGCAGACGGTCGCGGGCATCGGCGTCGGCTGGGTCGTCGTGCAGCTCGTCGCACGCGATCTTGACCAGGCGGCGCCATGATGTTCGCGGCACGACGGCACACGGCGGGCCAGCATCGTCAACGCCCGAGGACGCGGACGTGCTGGCGAGCAGCTGCAGTAGTCGGCCTGACAATGCCGGGTCGTCAGGGTCGCAGTAGAGGTCGTCGCAGGCCTCTTGGATCTGAAGGCACGTGGCGGAGTCGGTGAGCGTCATGCGAGGTGCTCTTCGAAGAATGCCATCATCCGCTTCCAGGCGTCGTCGGCTTCCGGCTGTGAGTACGCCATCTCGGCGAGGTTGACCATGACGCGGACGGGTGCGGCGAGCTGATAGTTGTTCATGAAGGCGTGTCCGGCGTCAGGGTATTCCTTGACGTCTCTGGGAACGGAGGCCGCGGCGAGGGCCGCATCGAGTTTCGCCGCCGACCCTGGGCGGATGACGCGATCCTTGCCCCCATAGCTGGCGACTACTGGACACGAATCGCGTAGCGAGTCCAGGTCTTTCGGCACTAGCCCGTAGTTGGCCGCGGCAGCGTCGAAGTGGCCACGCGGGGACATCAGTAGGGCGAATCCGCCACCCATGCAGAACCCGACGACGCCGACCTTCCCGGTGCAGCGCTCGTCGGCGGCAAGGAAATCACGGGCTGCTACGAGGTCATTGAAGAGAGGCCCGCTGCCCTGGAAGTACTGGCGGATCGTGCTGACCAAGCAGGTTAAGCGCCGCCCTCGGCGGTAAAGCGCCGGAGCCAACGCGAGATAGCCCTGCTCGGCAAGGCGGTCGGTGATCTGTCGCAGATCGGCGGTCACCCCGAGAATGTCCTGAACCACGACAACGCCCGGCCAAGGCCCTTCGGTGGTGGGTACCGCCAAATGCCCTGGTAGCGGCCCGTCCGGAGCCGGGTAGACGGTGTTTGTCATGCGCTTGCCCCCATATCTATCAGCCACTGCCCAGCAACGGCCCGTGGTTGTGCCGGGGACCCATTCGATGAATCTCACCGCCACTGAAACCGTATCGGTGTATTGGTTTGCAATCAAGCGGTACGGTTTCGCAATGCACACTACATGGCGATACAAGCGCGGTGTATTGTTCTAGCGATGGTGACCTCTGCGTTCTTCGCCGCTCCACGAAAGAAGGAGCCAACTCGCGCCGACCGCATCCGCGACGCGGCGATGAAATGCTTTGCCGAACAGGGGATCGTCTCAACCACCGTCCGCGAAGTAGCCGAAAAAGCAGGTGTCTCCGTGGGCCTGGTGCAGCATCACTTCGGCAACAAGGCAGGCCTCGTCGAGGCAGTCGATGAATACGTCCTGCAGGTGTTTGGAACGGTCGCCGAGTCCGTACCGGTACTAGACCCACTGCCGGCGAAAGACAGCATGGACGGGGTCGGCGGGCGTTTCACCAAACTGCTGATCGACCACCCGGATGCCGTGGATTACGTGGCCCGCGCTCTCGTCGAAGGCGGCGCCATCGGTGCCACCATCTTCGACGGCCTTCTAGAAATCAGCTGCGCGCAGCGCGACCTCTACACCGCGCACGGACTGGACAGGCCCGGCCTCGATCCCCTCTGGGGAGCAATGAACGCGATGATCCTGCGTGTCGGCGCCATGATTCTGCGTCCTCACATCGACCGTCACCTACCCGAGCCATTCTTCACCCGAGACCAGCTGGAGCGCTGGGACACTGCAGTGGCCCTGCTGATTCGAAAGGGCCAGTTCCGGGCTGGCTACGACAGCAACGACTCCTGACGCCCGCAGCTAGCCGAGCTTGCGCTCGGGCACGTCAGGCAAGTCTTCGGCGGGTCACTTCGCTACCCAAGCTCGGCGGTCTGGATCCCACACGCCGGTCTGCACCCGCCCGTCAAGGACGGCCCCCAGGAACCGATCGGCCTCCACCAGGGCGGCGTCAGCGTCACGCAACTCCGCCGGCAGACCTGCTTGCGCGACCCGCGAGGGGTAACTGCGTCTCCACTGGTCGGTGGGCAGAACCAGGGGAGTGGGGACAACCAGTCCGCGGCGCTGCTCCTGGCCGCGCACCGCAGCGCGCAACTCCTCGGCATCCACACGCGCACACCTCGACAGGATCACGATGTCGGCCAGGTCGTGGGAGCGCGTCGACGGCGCCACGCCGCTGCTGCCGTGCAGCTCGTACATGGCGGCTACCTTGTCAGCCAGGTGAGCGGCCACGGCATAGGTACGCACGCGAGACATCGGCCGCACGTCGTCGATCGCCACCACGGGATCGGGGACCAGAGTGTCCGGCTCGAACGGAAACTCCCGCCCCACAGCCACATCCAGCTTCGCCACAGCGAACCGGGACCCGTTGAGCCAGTAGGTGATCTTGCCGGTGTACGCACCGGGGCCGCTGCCCGCACTCACCGAGACCGCGAACTCCCCATGCTCGCCGGCCCGCCGCCGCGACGCCTCGGTCAACGCCGCGGTGAGGTTCTCCACGTTGCGCGTCACCGCCAGATCCAGATCCGCGGTCGCCCGGGCCTCGGCAGGGGTCCGGAACTGCAGAGCCGTCCCTCCGGTCACCAGCCACGGCTCCGGGTCGCGATCGAAAAGTCGAGACACGAACTGCTGCAGAGCAAACCGCCGCGCCACCTCAGCAGCATCACCGCCGGTACTCCGCACGATCTGACGGATCCGGGTGTTCAGAGCCGCCCGAAAAGCGCTCTCCGAGCCATAGGTCCGACGAGCGTCGAGCTGCTCCTCGATCTCGCGGTATCGCTGCTCCAGCGCCTCCACACGGTCATGAGACTCCTGGGCGCGGGCACGCATGTCCGCCGAGCACCGCTTCGGCCCACCGGGCTCATTGCTGGCCTTGCACATAGGCGCGCGCTACGCCGGCAGGCATGACGGCCGCCCGGCCGCGGCCAGGAACCGGTGCGCCAACGCCGCCCCGTGTGGCTCGTTCCACCGATGTGCGAACGGATCCAGCCGAGCGCCCACCTCGTCGATCGTCAACTGGCCGGAATCCAGGACGTCGGCGATCACGGTGCCCTGATGGGCTCCATCGAGATCGTCTCGGGCCAGGTCGGCGATGATGCGCCCGGGCGTCGCCACGGGGAGGCCCTCCACCACGTCCCAGTCCACGCCCCGGGCCCCGATATCGCGGCGGTAGGTGTGCACCCGCGGCGAGCGCGTGTTGATGCGCCGCGGGCCGGTCAGGAACAGACCGCGCGCAACGATCGTCCCCAGCTCGCGGATCACCGCGGCGCTGTCGTGGCTGAGGACGCAGTCCGGGTCGGCCCGGCGCCGCTCGATGTCGTCCTCGGGGCGCAGCGCCAACCACTGGGCAGCCCAGTCCTCGAACGTGAACATGCCGGCGGAATCCTCGGTGAAGCCGTACACACCGTGGTGCGCCCGAAACAGCTCGCCGGCGCCCGCGCGGCGGGCGAGTTCGTAGCGTGCGACCCCGTGGTGCCGGGCCTGGGCGGCGGTGAACAGCCCGAACTGGCCGGCGGCCAGGGTATGCAGCCGGCCCCACGCCTGCGCGTCGGCCATGCAGCGATAGTAGCAATCCAGGGACGTGGCATCGCCGCTGCTCATCGGCCAATCACTGGCGAGGTGGGGCAGTCTCTGCGACGTGCGCACCGTCATCACCCACCGCTGCTGCGGCGCCGAGTCGCGCCCTCGCCCAGCCAGGAATCCAGCGTCGGCCGAGTGATGCCCAGCGTGGTCGCGATCTCGCGCTTGCTGCGCCCCTCCTCGAAGTACTGCCGCGCCAGCTCCCGGGCGGCCTGTCGCTCGGCGTCCAGCCGCGACTCCGCCTGCTCCAGGCGCCGGCCCTGCTGGGCGAGCCCGTCCAGGCCGCGGGCGAACACGTAGGGGTCCCCGGTGATCTCGGGTTCCCCGCGCCGCAGCGGCTCGGCCGCGGCCGCGGCGGCCAGGACTTCCTCGTCGCTGGCGCTGCTGTCCAGCTCGGGCAGGTTGTACTCGGCGACCATTTCTGCGGGCGTACGAAGAATCACCTTCACGGCGGCCTCCTCCTTCTGTCGACGCGCGCACGCGCTCGATTGCCTGCGGAAGTCGTGAGCGACTTGGCCGCAACACGGTGCACTCGCACCGCGTGTGTAAAAGCCTATACCCAAAAATGTATGTAAACCACTATGCAACCAAACGGATCTATGGTTTACTGTTTTCAGCGGCAACACCACGACCCGGGGAGGACGCCACCATGACCCACTACGCACCCGAAGGCTGGTACCCCGACCCCACCGGGGCTGCCCAACAACGCTTCTGGGACGGCGAACAGTGGACACAGGCCATCGCCGCCCCCACCGTCATCACGGTCGCGGTCCCAGCCCCGCCAGCCAAGGACTGGGCACAGCGCCACCCCGCCTGGACCATCCTCATCGTCTTCTGGATCGCATGCATGATCTGGCAGTGGGAGTGGCTGGTCCCCGTGATCGCCGTCGTCGCCGCCATCGTCTGGACCATCCGCTGGATCAACCGCCGCAACGACCGCCTGCGCGCCGAAGCCGACCTCCAGAACCAACTCGCCGCCGAAGGCGACGCCCGCGGCATCTACGGCGACTACCTACCCACCGACCCCGCCTGACCGGCCCCACACCCTGAGGAGACCCGATGTCCGCCAACCCACTAACCCAGTTCCGCGCCGGTGACTACCTCTACGCCGGCCAGGCCCACGAAGACGCCTTCGCCCGACTGGACGCCTTCGACGACACCGCCAAGGTCGTCGCCCGCAACTCCATCAACGAACTGATCGACCTGCAGAACGGCAAGATCACCTGCCACCAGGTCGCCGTCATCGCCGGCGCCATCGCCAACGCCCTGAGCGCCAACACCTACGGAGAAACACTCTGATGACCGACCTGGCCACCAAGACCCCACCCGAAATCGACGCCATCATCAACGAACTCGGCCACCAACGCGCCACACTCATCGCCCGCGCCGACGGACTGCTCACCTCCGCCCACCACGCCCGCACCGGCCGCTACCCCGACCCCGCGCGCGCCACCCGGCTCGAAGCCCAAGCCGCCGAGTACAAACCCCAGATCGCCGCGATCACCGACCAAATGAAGCCCTACCACGCCGAGTTCTACCGCCGCGGCGGCTGGACCCGCGCCTACCTGGTCCAAAACACCGGCGGACACGTCCACAATTCCATGCGGTGCTCCACCTGTTATCCCAGAACGCAGTACGCCTGGCTCACCGACTACAGCGGCCGGGACGAGGAGCAGATCGTCTATGCCAGTGGTGAATTGGCGTGCACAGTATGTTTCCCCTCGGCGCCGGCTGATGTGCTGAACCGCGTCGGCGAGATCCGGCGGCCCTCCGACCTCGAACGCGAACAACGCGCCGCCGACAAAGCCGCCAGGAACGCCCAGCGCGCCGCGGCCGCGGTGATGGACCCCGCCACCGGCAAGACGCTCTACAAGACCGACCGGGCCGCCTCCAACGCGATCGCCGCCACCCTGGACAACATGCGCTGGTACGGCACCGACCACCCCTCAGCCCACGAATGGGAACAGACCGTGACCGCAGCGATCACCGCCCTCGCCGCCAAGCAGAGCCTCGACCCGGCCACACTGCGGGCCGACTACGAGCAGAAGGCGGACAAGAAGTTCGCCACCACCGCCCGCAAGACGCTGCGCGAACTCAAGAAGCAACGCGGCGTCATCGTCGTCGACGACCTCCAGGTCGGCCTACAGAGCTGGATCCAGCACAACGGCATCCCGGCATGACCAACATCGTCGTGCTGACCGGCGCCGGGATCAGCGCCGAATCCGGTCTATCGACCTTCCGCGGCCCAGACGGCCTGTGGGAAGGCCACCGCGTCCAAGACGTGGCCACACCAGAGGGATTCGCCGCCGATCCCGCCAGAGTGCAGCGCTTCTACAACCGGCTGCGCCGCCGCCTGAATGATGTAGAGCCCAACGCTGCCCATCACGCGCTGGCACGCCTGGAACGCGCCATGGGCCACAAGCTGCACCTCGTCACCCAGAACATCGACGATCTGCACCAGCGGGCCGGAAGCACCCACATCACCGCCATGCACGGAGAACTGACCAAGATCCGCCACGTCAACACCGGCGAAGTGCTGGACTGGCCACACGACGTCGAAGAAACCGACCAGCAATGGCGCCCGCACGTCGTCTGGTTCGGCGAACGCACCATCGGCCTCGACCACGTCACCAAGAAGCTCAGCAAGGCCGACATCTTCGTGGCGATCGGCACCTCCGGAACGGTGTACCCGGCCAATCAGTTCGCCCTGATCGCCAAGTCAGCCCGCGCGATCACCATCGAGATCAACCTCGAACCCAGCGACGGACCATTCGACCAAGTGTGGGCCGGCTCGGCCACACAGGAAGTCCCGCCCTTCGTCGACTACCTCATCGACGAAGTCCTCCAAAAATGATCCGCAACCAGAGCCTCGCGTCACGAACCCCACATGTGTCAGACGGCTTACCTACCCTCAGGCCAGCAACAGGAAAGGCCAACGGATGCTGAATGACCGAAGCGCCAAGCAGCAGAGCCAGCGCCTCGCAGACCTGGGAATCGACCTATCTGCGCAACGCCTGAAAGAAGTTCACGCCGGGGCCCCACTGCACCCACAGGAATGCGAGGTCAATCCCGCCGTGGCCGGGACCATCGGTCAGTCCGACGACGAAGTTCTGGCCCGAGTGCATCACCAGATGCTCACGCAGTTCATCTTCGCAACGGTCGTGCCTACGCTGGTCGTTGTCGGCGCGGTCATCGGCCTGCTCATCGTCATCGCCGAGTAGGCGGCTATTCGCCGCCGGGCGCCGCATTATGTGGCGGCAGCGCCGTGAGCGTCGGATCCACGTCTCGCAACCCCTTCCACGAGGCGTGCCGAAGACCCCGCCCGGGCAGGTACTCCCGGAACGCCACCTCACCCACGAAGCGCGGCTCCACCCACCGCCAGCCCTGCCCGACAACAGGATTGACCACCGCAGGGGAATTCCGTTCAAGTGGGTGCAGCACCTCGAACAGGTGCCGGCTCATCGCCGCACTGAACCCCGTGCCCACCTGACCGACCGATTGCAGGAACCCGTCCTGGTCGTGGCCAGCCACCATCAACGACGTCACCCGCCCCGGCGGACCGAGGACCGCGACCACCACCAGTTCCTGGGTCTGCCGCACAGGGGTTTTCACCCACCACGGCGAGCGCCCCTCCCGGTACCGCGAGCCCAGCTTCTTCGCGACTACACCCTCCATCCGAAAATTCGCGGCGATCTCCAACATCTCAGCGGCGGGCACACCAGTGAACGACTTCGGCACCGTCAACACCCCAGCCGCCTCCACCTGGAGGGACTCCAGGACCGCGCGGCGACTCTCATACGGCTCATCGGTGAGACCGCGCCCATCCACCTCTATGACGTCAAAGGCCATCAGGTGCACGGGAACAGCGCGTAGCAGGTCCGGTTTGGGGCGGCGCTGCTGAGGCCAACGCTGCTGCAGACGCGAGAACGACGGCCGCCCGTCACGATCCAGCGCGACGATCTCGCCGTCGAGCACAACTGAGCGCGCACCCACGGCACGGCTCACCGACGACAACTCCGGGAAGGTGGCGGTGATGTCGGCACCGTTGCGGGAGAAGACGATGACCTCGCCGCCCGTCACGACCACTTGAGCGCGCTGGCCATCAAATTTCCACTCGATTGCGAAATCGTCGCCGGCCGGCGGAGGGCCCAGGGTGGCCAGCATCGGCCCCGGCGCCGAGCGCCGGCGCACCACAGATCGCGCAGCCGCCACCCCATCGACGGTACTGACCGCCGCCCTACGGGCTCACGGCAGTGAAGGTGAAGTCGACCAGCACGTCAGCACGCTGCATGCGCCCTTCGGGATCCCACGACTCCATCGTCCGCAGCGTCCCGCGACCGCCTCCGAGCTTGAAGATGGTCGTCGGCGCCATGGCGGCCACCATGTCGTTTCCGTGCAGCGCGGTGCGCACCACCCGGTCGAGCGCGCGGGCCGGGGACATGTCGACGTTCGAGGTCAGCGCCGTCGGCGGCGCGACAGGAGTGCCCACCACCACGTTGATCCCGGTTGATCGACCCATCCTCAACCAGCGGGCCAGTGCCTGAGATCCGGGCCAGACGCCGGCATAGTCCTCGATCAGCACCACCGTCGTCGGAATCCGGTGCCCGCGCGCGCGGGCATCCTCGATGTCCACCGCTTCCAGCGACTGCAGCAGCCGAAACCGGGACTCCAGCAGGTCGTTGACATGGCTGGTCAGATCGTCGGAGTCGACCCTGCTGTGTGCCACGCCCAGCTGGGTGGACGGCTTCGCGCACAACACCAACTCGAGGTCACCGTCACGCTGGCCGGCGGCGAGACCGGTGGCCAGCACGCCCAGCAGGTCCGACACCTCATCGCCGACGACCAGGCAGTGCGGCCCAGTCCCTCCGAAGCTTTCCCACTCCAAGTTCACCGAGACGACACCGCCATCCAGACCTTCACCGAGGACAGCGACCAGGGGGCGCCGCGGCCGACCGTCTGTGACCTGCCGCCGGGCACGCGTGTAGGAAGTGCCGGGATTGGCTGCCTGGTATTCGCGCGCCGCACGTTCCCGGGATTCGTTGTTAGACATGTTTTCTCCCATCCAAAAGTCGTTCCCCCGCGTCGCCCCACATCTGCGCGGAAGTACCTTTGTTGGGTCATGTGCACGGAACCCGAAGGGGTCTTGTCCCGGTCAGGATTGACTGCCCGATGTGGGCGGATGCAGTCGATGCCGAGATTCACGCCACCGTGTGCGGCGATAGCACCAAGCCTACAATCTGCGCCCCAGCGCAACGCCTGCCGCCGCAGAAGAAAAGGTCCCGGGGACCCGGAAAACGAACGCGCCCCCAGCCGCAGAGGGGGAGGAGCGGCCAGGGGCGCAATGCACGTCCTCCGGGGGGTCGAGGACGTGTCGTCAACGCTAGCAGCGCAAACCGACACCCCCGGGCCCCGACGACACCCAATTTCAGGCCAAGGTGACGGAAGACGTGCCCGCCGCCGGTACTACCCGAATGAACACCCCCGAAGACCGAAGGAGTCGACAAGTGGTGCCCGGCGACATCGACGCAACCAGGCGCTGATCTCCCATGTGCTTGGCCACCAACGAGCCCGGCGGGCCGCGGCGCTGCTCCGGGGACACCCGCGCCGCCTACGAGAAGTCCGCCACCACCGCGCACGCCCTCCACACACAGCACGAGCAGCTGCAGCGCGCCCTGACCGCCCATGACGCCACCGACCGCTACCGCGCCGCCACCGCACTCCCGCCGGCCCAGCGCGACGAGCTGCTGGCCGGCTTCACCACCGAGGACATCGACGCACTCGTCGAGGCCCGCCGCCAGCAGATCCTCCCCGCCGTCGACGCTGCCTTCGCCGCCACACCCGCACTGCGGCTGGCCGACACCCCACGCGACACCACGATCGCCGAGCACGCCGAGATCCCCATCCACCGCCCCCACGGCACCGACACAATGCCAGCGACCTGCTTGGACGCCGGCACCGCGGTGTACCGAACCCGCCGCGGCGACTACGCGATCGCCTACCAAGTCAGCGACGGTGAGGCCTACAGCACCATCGCCACAGCCTCCAAGTACAAGACCGCCCTCACCAAGGCCAACCAAATCCCCGCACTCACCCCCCTAGACCAACCCCCTGGCGGCATCGACGATCTCCAGCAGCAGGCGCACCGCGCCCACGCCGACACGGCGCTGCAGCTGGCCACACGGGCGGCCCACGGCCAGCTCACCACCCCCGACGAGCAGGCAGCGTTTCTGGCAGAACGCCTGACCCATGCCCGGGAGGAGATCGTCGATGCCGCCGCCGCCACACCTCTCCACAACGAAATCCTCGACGCCACAACCCGACACCGCCACCACCAACAGCACACCGCCGCCCAGGCCGCCGGGGACGCTGCCCGCCGCGCCGCCGAACAGGCCGGCCAAGACCCCGACGCCGCATACACCGCCGCCTACCGCAACGCCCTGGGCACACCCACCCGCGGCGGCGCCCACATCCCACACTTCGCCCACCACGCCCTGCCGGCACCCAGCATCGGCGCCGACACCCACACCACCATGGCCCGCAACGGAATCCGCGCCTACGGGCACGAGACCGCCGACGACTACACCGTCATCCGACGCCGCGGCGAGGACCTCACATCGTGGGGCCTACGCGACGTCTACGGCACCCTGCGACCCACCCACATCGCCGAACTCACCAAGGCCCACTCCCGCTTCGTCAACACCGCCCTCACCACCGACGAGCGCGACGCACTGCGCACCTACACCAGCGGCCGACACATCGGCTCCGGCGCCTACATCCAGATCAACGACGTCTTCACCGGACGAACGACCACACCATCGCCAGCAGTGGCCAACACCTGCACCCACCTGCGCAGCGCCTTCGACAAGTACGCCCGCCACAACACGATGCGCGAACCCGTCACCGTCGTCCGCGGCACCCATGTCCCCTCCGAATGGACCGCCACACCACGCGACTACCTCGCCACCGCGTTCCCCATCGGCGCCAAAGTCGAACTCGGGCAGGTCGCCTCGGCCACCACACGCACCACCACCGCCACCAAGTTCGCCGACCGCGGGCCCGGCTCCTACCTGATGGTCATCCGCACCAGAGACGGCCTGCCGGTCAAGGCGATCTCCGCCAACGCCGGCGAAGACGAGGTCATCATCCCGCCCGGTACGGCGCTGCGCTGCGTACGCGTCGACGCAGCCGGCGTCGAGCACCGACCCACCGTCTACCTGGTGGCCGAAGACCTGGTCGCCGAGGCCGAAGCCGAATCAGCCGAGCAGGCCCGAAAAGCCTCCTGAACAGCCCCGATAGCACGTCCCGGCACGTGTGCGGCTCGACGAGCGACAGCTGCCCCGCCTGGCGCCACGCCCGTGGGCCCAAGAAGGCAGAAGAGAAGAAGCCCCACGCCAAGCGACAGCGGGGGACATGTCATTAGCCCAGGCCAACGGGTGCCCAGCCGGAACGTCGACGACGGCCTCAGCAGTTGGTCACCCGCTTTCGTCGAACTCGGTCCCTGCCAGAAGCTCCTGGAACGCAGGGGTATCGGAGTCCAGATCCGAACCCTGCCCCGCGAGCACAAGGTTGATCACTGCGACGGCACCAGCTCGCACATCGTCAGGTAGATCACCCAGCTCCGGCCGGGGACCCCCGCCTTCCAGATAGTCCAGGTACGCATTGACCACGCAGACCACAAACTCGTCGACATTTCGGGCACTCATACCTGCCTGTCGTCCGCGTCACCGAAATCGAAAGCGACGCCCGGGCGTGACATCTGTCATGAGGAGGGTTACGCGACGACCCGACCGTGGCATCCAACGGAGCAATCAGGCCGCTGACCAGGAGAGATGACACGTCCCCGCGCCGGTCGGGCTCGACGAGCGAACAGCAGCCCGCCGGCGCAGCGCCCGCGGCAACCAAGAAGGCCCAAGAGGCCCGCGCGTCAGCGGGGGACATGTCATCACCGCAGCTCACCCACGGTGCGGTGCGAGCACGAGCGGGGCCTCGCCGCGGCCGCCGGCATCCCACAGCGCGCCGAGGACCTCGCCGACGGCCCCATCAACATCCGCCGGCCGGCCGGACCGCTCCCACACGCCATGCTCCGTGCTGTAGCGCCACGGCTTACGGAAGTACTCCACGACATCAGCGGGCTCGGGCAAGAAGTCCAGGGCGATGAGGATCTCGGCGAACTCACAGATCTCTGCGAAGTCGGCGAACCACCGATCATCCAACGCAGCTGCTGCTCGACGCGCGTTCTCCAGTAGCCCCTCATCACTCATGCCCAAAGCCAAGCACCACGTCCGACACCCGCACCACTTGTGAACTGATAAGCCCTCTTATCGGCGTCGACCCGCCACCCCTTCAGGCGGGCCGAACTGCGGGCCCTGGAGCAGAAGCGCCTGATGTTCACCATCGCCGGCCGCGCAGTTTTTTACCACCAGTGGTAATTTACCGCCACAGGTAAAGTTTGGGCCGCTCGCCAGAAGGGCCTGGACACCCCCACATCCAGGAGCCACCATGCCCGACGCCCGCTCAACCAAGCCCGTCATCGCCATGGCCGCCATCGCCGCCCTCGCATTCACCCCGCTAGCGATCCCCGCGCCCGCAAATCGAGACATCACCGTCCCCAGCATCTCGGCATCCCCGTGCCCACAGGCCCGCCCCGCACAGCAGATCGCCATCCAGCTCGCCGCCGCGACGACCGATCTCGCACTCGCCGGGGTCGCAGACTCCGATCTCTACAACCTCGACCAAGCCGACCTCACCTCACGCCTGGAAGAACTCCGCAGCCTCGGAGTCACCGATCTGCGAGTCGCAGTGCCCTGGGTGTACATCCAGCCGACATCGGGCACCTATGACTGGGCGCGCATGGACAACGTCGTACAGACCGCCACCGCAATGGGTTTCAACCTCACCGGAGCCATCACCGGCAACCCGGTCTGGGGCGGGATGCCCCTTGCCGGCGCACCGAACCCCACCGCATACGGCAAGTTCGCCGGGGAGGTCGCCACCCGCTACGGCGCCCACATCGCGAGCTACGAAATCTGGAACGAGCCCAACGGAGTGATCTTCTACGCCCCTGTCAGTGCGGCGTCCTACACCAAGGTCCTCCAAGCCGGCTACGCCGCGATCAAAGCTGCCCAGCCCAACGCGACCGTCCTCGCCGGCGCACTCGGCGCCACAGGCACCATCCCCGGAGTCACCCTCAGCCCCCAACAGTTCCTGGCCCAGATGTACGCAGCCGGGGCCGGAGGCTACTTCGACGCGCTCTCCTACCACCCCTACAACTACTCGCTGCCGTTCTCCACCGGAGCAGGCGTCAACAACTCGCCCCTGGAGCAAGTAACCGCCCTCTACGCCCTCATGGTCGCCAACGGCGATGCCCACAAGAAGATCTGGGCCACCGAATACGGCACACCGACCACCCCCGGCTGGGGCGTCACCCAGACCGAACAAGCCGCGCTGCTGCGCGACTTCGTCACCGCCTGGTCGCGACTGTCCTTCGCGGGCCCGGCATTCGTGTACTCCGCGCAAGACCTCAACACCGGAATCCTCAACCACGAGTTCAACTTCGGGCTGTTCACCTCAAACGGCAAACCGAAGCTCGCCGCCCAGGTCCTGGCCGAGCTGATCGCCGCGGGCGCCCTCGGAGAGCTACCCGAATACACCGCACCACGGATGTCCATGGCACGTGATGTGTACCTGCAGCTGGCATCGATCGGCTTCGGCCTCGCAAATCAGGCCATGCTCATCCCGCACCTCGCCGTCGCCGCGGTGTACAACATGATGCCTGCACCCATGCAGCGCGCGTTCAGCACAGTCGCCGCCCTAGTCTCGCGGGTCGCAGCCGAAGCGATGACGGCGATCGCACCGGCCGCACAGTCCGGCATCGAATCCCTGCTGCGCATGATCCCGAACGCGAACACCCCCGAACCCGCCGCGGAAAGCGCCGCCCTCCAGAGCGAAACACCCCTTGCGCCAACCTCACCCGGGGACGCCGGTGACAGCATCGCCGAGAACCTGCACAACACCCGGCTCACGCTGCAGGGACACCTCCGCGACACCCAGCTGACCCTGGAGGGCGCGCTGCGCGGTACGCAGATCACCATCGAGCGCCTCGGCCAACTCGCCAACGGCGAACAGAGCACCACCAGCGACCCAGCGACGCAGAGCGCGGCCGCCGAGGCCGCCGATGCTCCTGAATCCATCCCCGAAACCGGTCCGGAGCCAGTGGTTCCTGAACCGACGACTGATCCGGAGCCCGAGCCCGAGGCGGTCGATGATGTTGAGTCGCCGTCCGCCGAATCTGAGGGCGACACCACTGCCTCCGAACCGTCACCGTCTGCCGGCGGCGCAACCTCGACAGAGGACGCGGACGCCCCGGAAGCGACCATCGGAAACCGGACGGCGCCGAAGGTGTCGCCGCGCCACTCCGCGGATGCGGCAACTCCGCCGAGTCGCCGACCATTGGCCTCATCGGCACCAGCAAGGACTGAAAAGCCTTCACCCCAGGCGAACTCACCGCAGGCCACCCCTCCTGCGGGCGCGTCAGCCCCAGCAGCATCCGGCGACACCGATACGTCCAACCCGACACGCTCGACATCGAGCACCGGCGCGAAGACCTCAGAGGCCCCGGCATGACCATCGTCGCCTGGATCGTCGGCACCGCAGGGATTGCGTTCCTGGCCAACGAAGTTGTCACCAAGGGGCGGGCCGCGGCCGCCACCCTGCGCACCTGCATCGCCGCCGGCCCGGAGCCGGCAGCAGATCCACGCCAACGGGAAGCGGTATGACAGACCCAGCCCGGCGCGCTGGATCTCCCACCCCATCAACCATGACCAGAACGAGGACTCAACGGTGACGAGCTTGCAGGGCAGAGTGGTCTTGGATGCACCAGGGTGGCGCAATCGGCCGCGCGCCAGAGTGCCGCTAGTGAATCCAGATGCCTTCGCGCAGCGGCTGAATCGCCTCTTCGCCACCGTCTACCCGCCCGACCGTGCTCCGTACAGCAGCGAAGACCTGGTGCACGCGCTCGCCATGCGCGGGTTCAGACTGTCCTCTCCCTACCTGTCCCAGCTCCGCTCAGGGCAGCGCGTGCGGCCCTCACCGGAGATCATCGAGATGATCGCCGACTTCTTCGGGATCCGGAGCGACTACTTCACCGACCGCGACGAGACCTACCGCCTTGCCCTGGAAGAAGAACTCGACTGGCTCGACCTGGCCCGCAATCCCGGCGTCCGCAGACTCACCACCGCGCTGACCGAACTGGATCCCGATCGGCGAGAGCAGCTCATGGCGACCGCCGGCATATGACCGAACCCTGGACGGGCCCACCAAATAGGTGACCCACCAGCGCAAATGGCACGTCCCCGCCAACACGGCGGCAGACAACCCCGCCGGGCCCGCACACATCCAGCCCGTGCTCGACCGCCTCGGCTCAGCCCTGGGGGAGTGCCCGGCGAACTGGGGAAATAGCACGTCCCCCGGCCAGCGCGCAGCTCACACCCGCCGGCGTCGAATACCCTCGAACCCATGCCGCCGGCGTGCGGCTGCACTCCCGACGCGATCGCCCCACACCGGCCCGCACCCGGGACAACGCCCCTCGGGCGCCGCGCCCGCACGACCCCGTTGCTCGCGCGACCGTCGCGGAAGGTGTGGATCCGCACCCACGGCCGCACACAACGATGGGAAGGCCGCCGTGAGCACCAACGCCCGCAAGCACGCCGCACGCAACTACCAGCGCACACACCAGGTCTCCTACACCGAAGCGCTGCGCGCCGTCGGCCACCACCACAACCCTGCCGCCCTCGGCCGAGCCGAACAGCAGTTCCTCGACGCCCTGACGATCGCCGACCCCACCACCTTCACCCCGCAGCCCTCCTGGCGCCAGCACGCCCAGGACCGCGACCTCGTCGTCCCGATCGCCGCCCCGACCGACGAACCAGCCTTGACCACCGATCCCACCGTGCTGCGCCTCAACACCTCCAACAGCACCATCGCACTGATCGGCAAGGCCGGATCCGGGAAAAGCTCAGCGCTCAAGGCCATCACCCTCGCCGCCTGCGCGCGCTACTCGCCGGAGCGGGTCGCGTTCGCCCTCGCCGGCCCGACCGCCGCCGTACTTTCCGACATCGCCGAACTGCCCCACATCGCCGCCTACTGCTTCGACAGATCCGACGGCGCCCGCCCCGTCCCCTGCGCCAGCCAGTGGTGCACATACCTCGACCAAGCCATGGACCGACGCATCACCGACCCGCAGGCTCGACTGCCCGAGCTGGTGCTCGTCATCGACGCTATCGACGAGTTCCTGCTCGACCTCAACCCGCATGCCGCAGCCACAGTGCAACGAGCATTCGACCACGGCCGCGAACTGGGCATCCGAATCATTCTCTCCGCGACGACTATTCACGCCACCGAAGCATCGGCATGGATCTTCCACGCCGCAGGCCTGGACGCCACCGTCCGCGTTACGCCCGACACCGCGATCGCACTGGCCACGACGTCCCCGGAGCACTCACAGCTCGCTGTCGGCCACCCAGACGCTTGGACCCTCTCGCCAGGGCTCGGGCACGCCTACATCCGCCAGTCGCCACGACCTGCAGAGGGCCCGATCCAGCTGCTCTATGCGGGCGAAGCGGCCCTCAGCATCGCCCACCGCACAGCTGCCTACCAGCGGTGATGGCAGGTCCCCGCCCGGGAATCTGCTGGCTGTCTCAAGTTTCTGACGGCACCGCCACTGCGTGATATCCCGTGATATCGTCGGTGGCATGAGTGACGTGCTGATCCGAGACGTGCCCGAGGATGTCATCGCCGGCATCGACGCCCGCGCGGCCGAACTGGGGCTGTCACGAGTCGAGTACATCCGCCGGCGCCTGGCCCAGGACGCCCGCGCCGCCCGCGTCCCAGTCACCCCCGAAGACCTCAAGCGATTCGCCCAGGCGACCGCAGGCCTCGCTGACCCCGAGCTGATGCGCGAGGCGTGGGGATGAGCGAAGAAAAGTGGCTCATCGACAAATCGGCCCTGGCCCGACTCACCAGGAGCCACGACCTGGAACTCTGGAGCAACCGCATCGAACGCGGATTGGTGCACATCGGAAACGTCACACGCCTGGAGATCGGCCACTCCGCCCAGACCGGCCACGCCGCCAGGCGTGAATTCCGCGAACCACCCTTGGCCGCAATGCCTGTCGAGTACCTGACGCCCAAGGTCGAGGACCGAGCACTAGAAGTACAGATGCTGCTAGCCGATCTGGGGCAGCACCGCGGCCCATCAATACCCGATCTCATCATCGCCGCCACAGCCGAACTCTCTGGACTGACCATCCTGCATGCCGACAAGGACTTCGACACCATCGCAGCGATCACCGGACAACCCGCAACCCGCCTAGCGTTGTCAGAAGTCGGCTGCGGTGACGCACTGGAGGTGGCGTGCAGTCCTACATTGAGGACGAAAACTGTTGGCACAAGCGGCAAGAGGAAGGATGCGGTGAAGTCATGAGTAAGACCGCTAATGACACCGGGGCTCGGGGCGTCCAGGTCAACCGGCGACTTCCCGAAGGTCTGTCGATCTACCGTGTGGAGACCGTCGGCGCGTACGCCCGAAACGGCAACTGCCACAACCCGACGAAGCGCTATCGCTACGACCTATATGGCGGCGATAAATTGATCGACACCTCGCAGTCGCTCGGCAAGTTGGTCGACTACGTGTGGGAGAACGAGGACGACTACCGCGAGTACTCGGAAATGAGTCTCACTCCTCGCCACACTGTCCGCACCCTCGACGCTGAGCGGGATGCGGGCGACGCGAAGGTGCAGTCCGAGGGAGGAGTGCTGACCCGATGAGCCTGGGGTTTGTTCCCGTCGTGGAACTCGACGGCAGCCGCACGATTCTGGTCGCTCCCGCCGACGGCGGAGGCGACGGGGGACCGTTGGAGGAACAACTCGGAGAGCACGACGCCTGTGCCCGTGCTGTCGTCCACTACATGCACCAGGGCCCCACCCGAGTGTGGTGGCTCGACGACTCGGCCGCAGACCCCCTCTACTACCAGCTCTGGGACGCGGGAGTAAACACCCAGGTGCCGAACGTTCCCGACGATCTGCCGTCATCGGTATTCGCGTGGCGCTATCTGATCAACCACGACAAGCAGCTGTACGTCGACCTGGCCTTGGTCCGCATCACCTACTGCGTGCCAATCCGCCCCGACTTCGGCGACAGTGTCTACGAAATCCGACGCAACCCGCTGCCGATCCTGGCCGCCTCCACCGAGCCCCGCAGCGACATCACGGCCCTGCGGCGGATAGCCGGCGCCTGGCAGGGCGACCGGCTGTCGGCCACCAATGACCTACCGGAAGGCCTTGGCCCGCAGCCGTTCCCCTATGCGGAACTGGCCACCATGCTTGCCTATGCCTTCGGCGATGAGTTCCTGACCTACGCCGAGGCCGCCGCCAACCTCACTGCCCGGCGCGCCGATCGTGTCGATACGTCACCGACAGGAGATCCACGATGAGCGAGCAAACCAGCACCACGAACCACCTTGTTGCACTGCCAGAGTCAGTGCCATGGCCCATCGTCGTCTACACCCTGGGCGCCGAAGACAATGGCGTCTACCAACCAACAGGCCCAGCCCAGGTAGTCAGCTCTCGCCTCGACGTCGAGAAGGAACTCGCCACTGTCGCCGAACCGCGCGTGCAGATCATCCAGACAACCGTCATGCCATGGAAGCCAGCATCGCCCGCCGCCGGCGACCTACCCATTGAGTTCGAGTACACCGTGGGCTTCGGCCACGACGGCCAATACACCACCTGGGGCCGAGCAATCTCACGAGACCGCGCCGCAATCGAAACCGACCTAACCACCGTGCAGGCGGCAGTCGCCGATCACAGGGCCGCGCGCGCTGCCGGCGATGCGACTGCGTTGAGGCAGTGGTCGCTGACGCCGCTGCTGCTCGAACGCCCCATCTTGCCCTGGTACCCGAGCGTGAAGGCCTAGCACCGCTGGCAGCACACCCGACAGTGCGCCGCGGTGTCAGGCTGATACAGCCCTTTCCAGGGACGCGGCTAGCTCGCGGCCGGCGGCCGTCGTGATGTAGCCGCCTCGCCCGTTCTCGTAGGCGTTGCCGTTGTCGATCCACCGGATAAGGCCACGACGGAGTAGCGAGTTGAGGGTGTTCCCGTGTACCCAGTCGGTGTTACTGCCGTTGAACGCGGCCATGAGCGCCCACCGTTGCGCCTCTGACAGGTGCTGCTGCGTCGTCACGGTTCGCTCGCCCGCGGTCATGTCAGTGCTCTGTGTCGGAGTCGACGTTCGGGATGCTCACCGAAAACGTCCCATTGCGAGGAGGATTGGCTGGGTCGAGCCCGAAGATGTCGCAGAGGCAATCGTCGCCGCCCCACGTCGGACATAGCTCAGCTTTGCACCCGGCGGCCATCGCTCACCTCACCTCGTTATCCGGTAACTCGACAATCGCAGATCCGGGCAGCAGCGCGGTCCGATGACCACTGCGACTGGATCCGACCTTCACCACCTCGATCCGATAGGCGCTGCCGTCGTCGAGGTTGACCTCGACCGCCCCGGTGCCGGCGAACACGTAATCAGCCACAGCCACCACCGCCGTACTAGTGACGTCTTCCATCTCATCGACCAGACCGTCGTGCGCTTCGTTCATTGGGCCCACGTGGATCGTGCGGGATTGCTCGCTGAACACGACCCCCAGCGGTCTCTGCCGCTCCGTTGTTGAGTCCTCAGATTCACCGGGCCCAGTTACGTTCGTCTGCCGCTCATCGGCCGGCCGCCACACATCCGTGAGCGGCTGTGCGAGCTGGTCGAAAGATTTCGGCGACGCCTCAAGCCGATCGAGGCATTCAGGGCAGTCAACGTCGCTCTCAGATGACGCCACGTCTCCAGTCGGCTCCTGGCAGAGGGCACCGGGAATGGAACCGCCATCCGGAGCGTGAATAAACCTGCGCACCATACTGATCCGTCCTCTGATGTCTTCGGGAACGCTTACCTAAAGTCCGGCTCGTGGAGCTGGACGGATATCGAAGCGCTCGGCAATTCGTTCGGCATGTCTGAGGGCGTCACGCGCTCGATCGTGCTGGTCCGGTGTCGAGAGAGGGTTCTCGAGGACTTCCTGTGCGCCGCGGCGGGCACTGTCTAGGAAGTGAGCACGCGTCTGACTGCTGATCTCCGGGTCCAAGTCCTGCGCCGCCAGAATCAACTCGCCCACGGCTCGGACGACCTTTCCGGGGCTGGCCGGGCCGCGGCTCCACCGTCCGCTGCCATCTCGCAGATGCCTCCAGCTCCGCGCACCCAGCGCAGCCAAAACTGCTGAGATCACCGCTACCGCCAGCGCGGCCCACGCCCCGACCATCGGGGCCGCAACCACGGTGACGACCAACCACGTGAGACAAACAGCGAACGTATCCAACGCGTACGGGCCGGAAGAGCCCATGCGTAACCTCCAGTGCTGCTTCGCAGCCTGGGGCACGCGGCTGCGGCCGGTCACTTCTCGGCCGGATTCTCGATGAACAGCTTCGCTGTCCAGACCAACCGCTCACCGGAGCTGCCTTGGCCGCGGGCGACCTCTTCGATGCGCGTGTTGTCGACCGTCAGGTGGGCGTAGTCGACTTCGCCGCGCCGGTCAAAGTTCACGTCGATCCGCTTTCCACGGACTCCGCGGCCGTGCAGGTAATCGTGGGCGTACTCGGCGTCACCGAAGATGGCGAGCTTGCCATCGAGACAGGGGCCGCTGTCGTGGATCTGGGTGTACCCGTAGTACTCGGCGAAAGCGCGGACCGCGTCGAGGTCTCCAGCGCGTGATGTCATGACGGTCATGGTGTCGATCATCCCCCCTGGCTAAGACATGTGGTGCCCGCGGAACTGGTCGAGTTTGTCGATCAAGCCACCGACCAATGATGACTATAAGCTACATGCGATGTGCTCTATAGTCCACACCATGGAGATCGACCCCCGACGCCTAGCCGGGATGGGCGCCCGCTTGCGCGCACTCCGCGAGGAACGCACCGAGACCCAAGCCGACGTCGCGCAGGCCGTCGGCGTGCACCGTACCTACCTCGGCCGCCTCGAAGCCGGCCAGAAGAACATCACCCTGGGTGTCCTGTACGGCCTCGCGGATCACTACGGCGTCCCCGCCGCCACACTCCTGCCGGACTGACCACCGAACGTCCCACAACCAGCGCAGACAGCACGTCCCATAGCGATCGGCCACCGTGTCATCAATCAGAGTTACCGTGCTAGCTACTGAGGAAAGCCGACCGACGAGGGACCCCGCCATGCTCCAAGTACTCCATGCCAGCCACAACGGCACGCTCTACCGACACCATCTCCAGTGCACCGCTGACATCGCCGACCTGATCCGCGAATCCCACCTCGAAACACTGACCAGCACCGACGGCGAAATCGACTTCTGGTTCACACCATCAACCAGCCCCGGGCACCAGGGGGTCAACCGCAAAGCCACCGAAATCTTCCTCGCAACAACCAAATTCAGTGCACGCAACGTGCCATTGCTACGCGGAAGACTCGTCCTGGCGACACACACACCCGCCGGCGAACTGGCCGGCCTCACCGACGCCCACATGCAACGCATCAGCCAGGCGCTTACCAGCATCACATGGCTACAGAGCCGGATCCTCGACGCGCGCCACGCCCGGGACGAACGCAGCCAGCGCCGCGCCAGCACAGCGGAGAACAAGAAACGCTTGGAGGAGTGGTGGAAGGTATGAGAAACGCTCAGCCCCGCAGGGGAACTGCCACTCCCCGGATCGCAACGGCGGGCGCCGGATGACGGTGTATGTCGATGACATGAGGCTGCCGGCCGAGGTGGGCAAGGTCCGCGCGCGGTGGTCACACCTGATGGCCGACACCGACGAAGAGCTGAATGAGTTCGCGGCCAAACTCGGCCTGAAGCTGGCCTGGGCGCAGACGCCTGGGACGTGGGAGTCGCACTACGACGTGACCGACTCGATGCGTGAGAAAGCGATCAAACTCGGCGCCGTGCCGATCGGCTGCCTGAGTGCCGAAATGCTGGAGTTCACCGAACGCAAGATGCAGCAATGCGCCTCGGCCACTCAGGGCCCGCGACGCACCTGAAGACGATCGCGGGTGACGGGTGTAACTCCGTGTCGCCCACGTCCCGAGGCATCGCCATCAGTGGCCCGCCGAACCGCCTCTATGTGCACGCCGTTTAGCGGCCACGACAGCGCGGTCTCGCACCCACGCCGACAACGATTGCCCATCCGCTTGGGCCGCGGCCTCGACCAAAGCGCGTTCGGCCTCGGTGAATCGGACCGGCACAGGAGCTGCTCGGCGCTTGCCCGCCTCAAGGGGCGGCCTCCCGGGGGACGGCATACGCCAATAATAAACGACTACAGAAAATAGTGTGCCAGAGCCGCAATAATCGACTACCATAATGAGGATGGACAACGACCGCGACGGAAAGGAGCACACCATGACCACGCTCACCGTCGCCGACCTCGCCGGGGTCGTGTACTCCTCGGGCAAGGTGTTCGACGGCCTGTCCACCGGCCGACTCGACACCGAGAACTTCCTTCGCTCCGGAAGCCTGGACGGCGTCGCATCACGCGCAGACCTGGCACTTCTCCAGGACCTTCGCGACGCAGCACAGTTCGTCATCACCCAGGCCGGCCGCACAATCGACGCCCAGTTCGTCCGCGCCGTGAACGCCACGATCACCCGCAGCGGCGCCCTACACCCCGGGCAGCTACGGACGCCTGCGCAGGAGATCGGCGTGGCGACCCCGCACGGCCGCCACACCCCCGACGCCCTCACCGACGCCGAACTGCAGACCTTGATCGATCGCGCCACGGCCAGCGACGACGTCCAAGACAACGCCCTGGACCTGTTCGTGAACCTGGCCAAGGCGCAACCCTTCGAGGACGGCAACAAGCGCACCGCGGTGTTCGTCGCGAACAGCCTCCTCATCAGCACCGGCGCTGGAGTCCTGCTCACCATCCCCGTCGACGACAACGACCCGACCCTCGCCAGGACCTTCAACGACCTGCTTGCGCGGGCCTACATCTACGACGAGCTGGACGAGGTGAAAGCGCTACTGCGCAGCCGCGGCATCACCAACATCAATCCCACAGACCGTGATACGCACGGCAACTGAAAGGCCCAGGGATGCACCAACAGACGCAAAGAAGTGGAGCCGGTCGATGCAACTTCTAGCGAGCACGTTATGCCTGCTTTTCGGGTGTTCGACGGCGCTGACGGGCTACATCGGCGCGCGCATCGCGTCCCCGACCACCTCGGAGGAAGAATTCCAGGACCACAAGAAGGGATTGCGCATCGGCGGGGTGCTTGTCGGTGTCGCGGTGATCGGGTTGGCAATCTTCGCGATCACTGACATCGCGCGGCCAAGCGTCGGCAGTGTGGTGTTCGCCGCCGCCGGCAGCACCATCGGCCTGGTGTGCGTAGTAGTTGGCCTAGTTCGGCAACGCCGCCTCCCAGCGCCACAAACCGACGAGGACAGCACCAAGCCATCGTAGCGAATCGGCCTTGAATACAAGGGATTTCAAGGAGCGGGAGGTAAGGCACTGATGGCAAGACTTATGAGCGTGGCACTCACAACCGACCAGGTGAAGGCCCGACAGAAGACGGTCACCCGGCGAGCCGGCTGGAAAGTCCTCAAGCCCGGCGACCTGGTGACCCTGTGCCCAAAGGTCCGCGGCCGCCGAGCAGGGGAGCCCCTGGAGCGGATCGTGACAGTAGAAGTCGTGTCCACCCGCCGCGAACGCCTCGACAGCATCACCCCCGAAGACGTGATCGCCGAAGGCTTCCCCGACATGACACCCGCCCAGTTCGTCGACTTCTTCGCAGCGACCCACCGCGGGGTAACGGCGTCGACCGAAATCACCCGGATCCAGTGGCAATATCCGCGCGAATGCCGAAGCTGTGGCTGCACCGACTACCAGGCATGCGACACCCTGCACGGGCCGTGCGCCTGGCAGGCCACCTACGACGACCACACCGGCATCTGCACGGCGTGCCAACTACCCGAGAACAAGCCGAACGCAGGGCCCACGACCAGGGAACCGAACCGCCCGATGTCCCCACAGAACGGAGCACAAGGATGACAGCCAACCGGACCCGCAGCCCAAGCCGCACACTGACTGTCGGCGAGATCGTCGACCGAATGGTCCAGCTAGATCCCTCTCGGTCCCTGCCGGTGGTCTTCGACGCCGTGGATGATCCCCTAGGCAACTACGGTGTCCGCGATGTCGTCCTGGCGCACATGCAACGCGACGACACCTACGCTGACGAGCCGGCAGGCCGCGACGTGTATTACCCCGTGGATGAGTACGACAAGCCGGACGACCGGTACGACGCTGTCACGCCGGTGATCGTTCTGTCGATGCAGGCACCACGGGACAACACGGGGCAACCACCACTCTGACCCAGATGCCATCGTGGCCGGCCAACCCAATTGGGCGAACAAAGACCCCTTCGATCGGATGATTGTGGCGCGCAGGCGGTTCCGTCGGGGTCTCACCATTGCAACCGGGGACGACCAAAGCGTTGCGGGCGCCCTTACTGCAGTGATCAAGCTGTAGACCGACATTGGTACAAGCAAGGACTGCCAGCCGAACTGGAAAGGACGCCAGGAGCATGGCTCACATTTCACGCGAAGATCGACGGCGCTACGCGGAAGCTCACGCATCCACTGAACCGGCGGATATCTACGATCCGGACGGTGCAGCGTCGGGGCAGTACTTCATGGACAAGTACGGAACGGGCCCGCGTGAAGCGCCGCAGCAAGAGGCGTCTGGCACCAACGCCGAAGCCGATGCAGTGCTGGGCCCCTCCACCGGCGGCGAACTCGCATGGGAACCCACGCAGACCGTCGAGGTCGTCGAGCACCAGGCCTGAAGGCGCGCCGCGCCAGCCGGCCGGCCTGAAACCTGACAGGCGAGAAAACCGCCCCGGAACAGTGTCGATGCCACGTCCCCGGCGCTGGCAGACGCACGCCCCGGCGGTCGCCGGCTCTCGACCCGTCGTGAAGCGCCAGCAGCGCGCTGAACGCTGCCCCGCGCCGGTCGGGTTGACCGAATCGCGCGAAAACCGTATCTGACCAGCAGTGATGGCACGTCCCCGACGTGCGCTCAACCGGGCCCGCCGAACGCTCCGTCAGCGGGTCTCGAACCGGCCGAGCAACCCCAGCTGACGTCCCGCCGACCCGTAACCATCTGACCTGCGGTGATGGCATGGCCCCACCCCTCATAACAGCCAGTCGGGGGACTGCTCGGGGCTGCCGATGCCCGCTGGCGCGAGGCCTGGCGCCCCAGTTGTTTACTCGTGAAGTCCTGAGCAGACTTACCGTGGCTGGTAAATTCCCCACACCAGGTAAAAGTCGCCTGTGAAGATTGCCCGCCCCTGCAAGGGCCGGCCACCATCAGGAGCCGCCATGCACACCGCCCGCTCAGCAATGCCCACCGGACTGGCCCTCACCACCGCCGTCTCCCTCGCCTTCACCCCACTGATGCTCCCCGCACCCGCCATGCGCGACATCGCCCTGCCCAACATCACCGCACCACGCCTGCAGCTCGCCGCGGCGATCAACCCCGCCGACGTCGACGCACTCGTCGCCAACCTCAACGCCGCCCTGAACTCCGCGTCCGGAACGGTGACCAACCTCGTCGGAGCGCCCGGCCAAACCCTGTCCGGAGCCCTCAACTCCGCCGTCTCCCTCAACGACACCCTGTGGGCCGGCCTGATCGACGCCACCGACAGCAAGCCGCTGCTCGCCATCATCAAAACCCTCAAAAACAGTGCAGGCAACGGACTCTCACAACTCGCCACGACCGTCGACTCCGCCAACGGCGACGTCGTACTGACCACCGGCCAGCTCACCGACCTCCTGACCTCCACCATCACCGGCTCCCTCGGCTCCGTTCTGCACGCCGTGGCCACCGTCGTCAACAACCCACTGGCCCTGCCCAGCTACACCGGCCTGATCAACGCCCCCATCGACATCGCCGGCCTGCTCCTCACCCAGGGCATCGGCGCCGTCAGCAACCTCGGCACCAACGTCCTCTCGGTCACCAACACCGTCGTCCGCGGCGTCACCGCCCAGGTCTCCAACGCCCTGGACACCTTCAACGGCCTCATCGGCGCCGGCAAGACCCTCACCGACCTCGACCTCATTAACGGCCTCCTCACCGCCGTCCAAGGCATCGTCTCCGCGCCCGTCACCGCCGCCGTCGCCGGCGTCAACGGCCTCTCCACGACGATCGTCAACGCCGCGAGCACCGCCCTGGGCCGAGTCGCCGACGGAGCCTCCGACGCGATCGCCACCTGGATCGGTGACGGCACCGGCGGCGGCGCCATCCAGCACGTCATCAACACCATCGGCTCGGCACCACTGAGCGCCGCGAGCTACACCAGAGCCATCTCCGTGCTCGTCGGCGCCGGCATCAGCACCGTTACCACCGCTGTGCACACCGTCGGCTCGTTGGCGTCGGTGCCGTTCACCGCAGCCGCCGATATCACCACCGCCGGCGCCAACGTCATCACCGCTCTCACTTCAGGTTTGGCGACCGCAGCCAGCGGCATCATGCGCGCCGTCGGGCTGCCCTCCATCGTCTACAACCTGCCCCACGCCCTGGCCGCCACGGTCAACGGCCTCGTCGACGGCGCCGCTTTCGCCGCCAACGTCGGCTTCCGCTCCATTGCCACCATCCTCGACATCGGATCCGCCATCACCGGCACCTTCGCCGCACCCGCAGCCAAGACGGTCACCCTGCAGCTCACCCAGGCCGAGTCGCCCGCGGCCGCCGCCGAGGACGTCCTCACCACGCAGACCGCCGACAGCACCCTCACCGACGCCGCCACCACCCCTGCCGCCGGCAAGCAGGTCCTGGAAGCGTCAGCACCGGCAGCCACTGAAGAGGTCGACCCGGCCACAGCCGTCGAACCCACCACCCCCGACGTCGCCCCTGACGTGACGGCCGAAATCACGCCGCCCGCAGGCACAGTCACCGAGGGAGAGACCACCGCGGTCGACGCCACAGACCCCGCCACCACCGGCACGGGCGAGGAAGCCGCCACCGCGGCGCCCGAGCCCGAGGCCGCCGCCCCGGCCGCCGACGTGAAGACCCCCGCGGCCGGCAGCGACACCACCGCCCCGGCCGCCGACCCGAAGACCACCACTGAGAAGGCCGACCAGCCCAAGCCGAGCACCACGACCGACACGGCCACGGACAAAGAGACCAAGCGCCCCACCACCCGGGCCGCGGACAAGGACGACGACGCGACACCGACCCGCACCTCCACGACCCGCACACCGGCCAGCGCCGACACCACCAAGGGCGACACCGCGGCCAGCACGTCAACGCCCAAGCACGCGTCCGACACCTCGCCCCGCCACGCCGCGGCAAGCAACTCGACCCCGAAACACGCGGCAGCCGCCTAATCGCCGCACGTCAATCCGTGCGTGGCGGCGGCTCGCTATCTGAGTAGCGCGTCGACCCACATGTCGGCGTCGACCAGCTCGTCGAGCGTCAACCCGGTCACCGCCTGCAGCGCACCCGGGTAGACGCGCTCGTACATCCTGTTCCACTGGGTCGCCATCGCCGGGGGAGACAGGACCCAGTCGGCCACCACTGACCGCAGGTACCACCGATCACCGTCGGTACCTGCGGTCAGAAGGCCACGGCGACACAGGCCCTCCCACAGCGCCTCCACCAGTTGCGTCCGCGGCCGCAGCGGCTTGGCCAACCGCTCCACGTGCACGCGGGCCAGCACGTACGGCAAACCCCAGATCCGGGCGGCGTGCGCACGATGAGTGCCCGGCCCCACCTGATACACCGGGCCCGCCGGCCCTTCCACGCGGTGCAGGAACATCCGGTCCTCGGTGAACATCTTCACCAGCCATCGATCGACGTCGCCGTCGGCGACAGCGTCACGCAACCACTCGCCGACGCGAACGACCGTGGGCCGCCGATCATGTCGGTCGATCTCGCCCCACGCCTTGTCGTTCGTGCACACCAACAGCCGCGGCTCAAGCCACTCCGCCCACGTCGCCCACCCCCGCGTCGCAGCATCATCCACACCGAGCGCGCCCACATCGGAATCGGAGAACGGCGGCATGAACAGCCGCAGTGAATCCGTCTGTGGCGCGGACACATTCAGTTCTGCGCCACGCGTACGCGCCATCTCGACACGCTCACCATGGCTGACCGGGATCTGGGCGGCCAGTGACTCCAGGCGCGCCGTCAGATCAGCGGGGCGGCCCTGGCGGAGCTGGCGATCGAACTCCCCGTCGAGATCTTCCACATCGGCGGAGGCCTCCGAAGACCACCCGGCGTCGACGACCTCATGATTCGGCCGAGCGTGATACACCGGGCCATCGGCCTGCAGGACCCCGGCGCGGCGCAGCAGCTCCGCGACCGCCTCCGCGTCACTGGCCACACCCTTGATCGTCGTTCCGTCGCACCGCAGCGCCCGGAAGAACCCATCCGCACGCCAATCAAACGCGTCGTCCAGACCGGCAAGGTCCACGCATCCAAACTGCAACGGCCGCACACTCATAAACCCACGCTCACTCTCAGGAAGATTCAGGTTTCTGCGAACTTCGGGAGCTGTTCGGCTATCTGCTCCCAGCCCAGCTTGTTGGCGGCGATGTCCAGCACGAACTGCTCGGCGGCATCGACATCGAGGGCAGGGGAGACATGGTGGCCGTTGAGGCCCAGGAGCAGCCAGCAGGCGGCCCAACCGGTGCGCTTGTTGCCGTCGGCCAGGGCCTGCGTGGTGACCATCGAATGCAACAGCGCCGCCGCCTTCTCCCACACTGTGGGGTAGGCATCCGCACCGAAAACCGTTGCCGTGGGCCGCATCATGCTCGACTCAAACAGACCGGGATCGCGCACAATAGGACGGAACCCGCAGGCATACTCCGCGACGATCAACACCTCATCGGCGGTGGGGTACTCGATCACGCGAGCCGGCTGTTGAGCTCAGCGGACCGCTGCGCGATCTCTTGGCCGAGGGCACGGACCCGCCCCTCCCGGTCAACGGCCTTGTCGAGGGTCGTCTGCTTCACGAACGCACGCATCGACATCCCGGCATTGCGGGCCGCTTCCCTCACGACGGCAAGCTCCTCGTCCGAGAAATCCACATTCAACGCTGGCATGACGCTCTCCTATCACCGTTCTGGTACCACCACGGTACCACGCTATGGTACCGTGGTGGTACCAGCAACTTGCGGGCCGATAAACGCCCTAGCGCCAAGCCTTTTCGAGAGGGGCAACCCATGACACTCACCGCGACCGACTTCTACTCCGGCGCCGGCGGCTCCTCCGAAGGCCTCCGCCTCGCAGGCTGGGACATCCGCGCCTGCGCCAACCACTGGGACCGCGCCGTCGAAACGCACCGCCGAAACCACCCCGACGCCGAACACCACCTAGCCAACCTGCACGAAACCGACATGCGGCGCTTCCCCACCACCACACTGCTGTGGGCATCGCCATCGTGCGTCTGGCACACACCCGCCGGCGGCCGCAAGAAGCTACCCGTCGACCAGGAACTGCGCCGCCAAGACGCCGGAGCAGTCGACAGAGCAACGGCATTCGCCGTTATCGCCGCCGCCGAAGTCCACGACTACGAAGCGGTCATCGTCGAGAACGTCCCCGAATTCACCGACTGGGTGCTCTACAACTGGTGGCTCGACGGCATGACCGCCCTCGGCTACCACGCCCAGACCGCCATCCTCGACGCCGCCGACTTCGGTCTGCCGCAACGCCGCAAGCGCTGGTTCGGCGTCTTCACTCGCAACGGCGACGTCGACCTCACCCTGCCCCACCTGCCTGCCGTGGCCGCCGCCGCCATCCTCGACTCCGACCCCGGGAAACCCGTCACCCGCAGGCTCTACGTCTCACCGCAGATCGACCAGATCGTCGAGCCCAACACGCCCCACCTCGTCGTCTACCGCCGCAACGCCAAACCACGCCGCGCCGACCAACACCCCCTGGCCGCCATCACCGCCGGCGGCAACCACCACGGCCTGGCCACCGTCACCACCGACGGCACCTACCACCGCATGATCACCAACCGCGAATGCGCACGCGCACAAGGCTTCCCCGACACCTACGCATTCACCGGCAACCGCGCCGACGTCAAACGCCAAATCGGCAACGCAGTCGCCGTCCCCATCGCCCGCTGGCTCGGCCACCGCGTCGCCGCCAGCCTCGGCGAAACCCTCGCAGGCGCAGCATGAACCCCCATCAACCAGCACTGCCCGCCACGACCACCGTCCCCGCCCAACCCTTTTAACCAAGGAGCGCAACCATGACGCTCAAGCGCCTCTCACCCCGCCAACGCGAAGCCCTCGAACTCGTCCACGCCGGCCGCGTCCAATACGGCCACGAACACCCGAACATGGCGCGCCGCGGCCACAGCACATTCCCCGTATTCCTCGTCGACGGACACGCCGCCCATGGCCAACAAGGCCGCACCTTCGGCTCACTGGAAGAACACGGGCTGATCGTCATCCGCCACGACCTCGTCCCACACGGACCAGTCCCCGCAGAGACCAGGACCAGCCGCACACTCTCCGGCACCGACCGCACCGTCACCATCCCCGCGCACGACGCCCCCATCGACAAGGGCTGGCGCGCCACCGTCGAACCGGCCACCCCCGACACCGCGGCCGCAGCGAAAGACGCAGCCAATCGGCAAGCACAAACAGCCGCGACTCCCACCGCATAACGACCCGGTGCGCGGATGAAACTCTGAAACAATGTTTCGTAAAAGCGGCGTCAGCGAGGCTTCCGCACGATTTCGGCGTACCGCGAATAGACCGCCTGATGGGACACGCCGAGCGTCTTTGCGATTGCTGGAACGGTCACCCCGCGGCGACGAGCGTCCTCTATGGCTGGAGCTGGATCGCAGACAGTGGCGAGAATCCGAATCACCAGCAGGGCCCAGGGCTTCTCAAATGCGTGGAGCAGCTCGTACCGCGGATCGCCAGGGTCGGATCTGATCAGTACCTCGACCGCCCCTGCGGGATCATCGCCTGCGCCGGCGCCCGGGCCGGCCAGCAATCGCTGCGCAGCCTCCAGGCGCGCCGCACGAAGAGCGGCCGTGGCGACGGCGTCCGACGCTGCAGCCAGCGCCTCGTCAGAAAGATCGTCGAATGCCACCCAAAGACAGTATCGCCTTGGTGGCAACCATCAACAGAAGCACACGCCACCTGCAACCTAAACCTGTTGTACGATGCAACTACAGATTGCATCATGCGATAGGGGAGGGACGGACATGGCCGACCCACACACCAGACAGATCCAGGAAGCGTGCGACGACCTGTACTGCGCACCACTAGATCCCGTGGCCCAGGCCGCCGCCCGCCACGTTCTCCTGCAAGCCATCCCACCGCTCGATGAACGCACACACGCACGACGCATAAAGATCGCCTGCGACGAGCTGCACGATGACCCAACCGACCTCGACGCCCGCCGAGCGCTCCTCGCTCTGCTGGACCTCTCCGCGGCCGCGTCCCGGCCAGATGTCCCTGCCCGGATCTAACATCTCGGCTCATGGGCGAGCAGCTGCGCGCGTACCGGTACGCGCTGGACCTCACAGACGCGCAGGCGTCTGTGGTCGCTCAGCATGCCGGCGCGGCGCGGTGGGCCTACAACCACGCGATCGCCACTAAGTTCAAGGCGCTCGACGAGCGTCAGGCCGCCATCCGTGAGGCCGTCGATGCTGGCGTGGACCCCGCAGTCGCCGCCAACCTGGCACCCAAGATCCCCTCGAAGTTCGACATCCAGAAGGCCCTCAACAAGGTCAAAGGCGACGACAGAACCGGACGAGAGGGCGAGTGCCCGTGGTGGCACTCCGTCAGCACTTTCGCGTTTCAGTCTGCCTTTTCCGATGCTGACCGCGCGTGGAAGAACTGGCTCGACTCCATCACCGGCAACCGGAAGGGTCGCCGAGTCGGGAGGCCGCGGTTCAAGGCGAAGCGCCGCAGCCATGACAGCTTCCGGATTCATCACGACGTTAAGAACCCAACTATTCGCCCTGATGTCGGCTGCTACCGGCGGATCCGGGTACCCCGCCTCGGTTCCCTGCGTGTCCACTCATCGACCAAGCAGCTCTGCCGTGCCCTGGACCGGGGCGCCGTCATCCAGTCCGTCACCATTTCCCGTGGTGGACATCGCTGGTACGCCAGCATCCTCACCAAACAAGAGATTGTCAGCGAGGTTTTGCCGACCCGCCGTCAGCGCCTCGCAGGCACCGTCGGCGTCGACCTCGGCGTGCACACCCTCGCAGCCCTCTCCACAGGCGAGACCGTCAGCAACCCCCGACACGCGAATATGGCGCGCACGCGCCTCACTAAAGCCCAAGGCGCACTCTCACGCACTAAGAAGGGCTCCAATCGTCGTCGTCGTGCCGCGCGGCTGGTCGGCCGCCGACACCATGAAGTCGCCGAACGTCGCGCATCAACACTTCACGCCGTCACCAAGGCCTTGGCGACCAGATGGGCGACCGTCGCCGTCGAGGACCTCAACGTCGCAGGCATGACTGCATCCGCCCGCGGCACAGTCGACAAACCAGGCCGCAATGTCCGGGCGAAAGCCGGGCTGAACCGCGCGATTCTCGACGTCTCACCCGGCGAGTTTCGCCGGCAACTCGAATACAAGACCGCCTGGTACGGCAGCGCCCTTGCCGTGATCGATCGCTTTTACCCCTCTAGTCAAACGTGCTCAGCGTGCGGTGCGAGAGCCAAGCTCACGCTCGCTGAACGCATATACCGATGCGCCGCATGCGGATTCACCGCAGACAGGGACGTCAACGCGGCCATCAACATCGCCGCCCAGGCGGCCGTCGCCCCCGGCAAGGGGGAGACGATAAACGCCCGTCGAGCCGTCTCGGACCACCCGCAACCTGCGGGAACCCGGTCGTTGACGGCTATGAAGCGGGAAGGCCACCGCGACAACGCAGTGGTCACCCCGACCCGGCAACGGGTCGGTCACCCCATTCGATGCGGAATGCGACTCGACGAGCGCATCGGCGCTGGTCAAGAAGCGTCGGCTCCGCATGCGTACGGGTGAGCCCCCACCTCTGCGCCACCGCAGTTCGTCGGACGGGTCGGCTCCGCATGCGTACGGGTGAGCCCACACTGTCCGGCGCATCACCGGTGACATCGAAGTCGGCTCCGCATGCATACGGGTGAGCCCGCCAAACCGCGCCGAGCCGACCAACACCCCGTGTCGGCTCCACATGCGTACGGGTGAGCCGGTCGTGAGCTGCGTCGGCCACCTGCGATGGAGATCTGGCTGTGATCGCCGCCCTTCCAGCGTGTTCTTGCAGCTAAACTGACGTGCATGGGTCAGCCATTGACATTCGATCTGCCGGCGTTTCGTGGCGGCTCCAACGACTTGGGCGACAAGGGCACTCAGGCGGGGTCGGATCTGTCCAGCGGGGTGTCCTCTGCACTGTCTCCGCCCGGAGCGTCGAGCCCGGTGGGCAACCAAATTTCGATGTTGACTGGGCAGCTGCAGGTGGGGCTCTCGCCCGCCGGTCCTGCCCTGAGCAATGGTGCGACTGACCTCAACGGCACGACGCAGCAGGGCATGTCGAGCATCGAGAGCCAAGACGCGCAGAACGCCGCTGGCTTCCAGAACGGCGGCACCCCGGGCCAGGGCCTGGCGGGCTCGGATGTGGCGGGGCAGCTGGATCCCGAGTCGATCGACGAGGAAGCCAAGGCCAAGGCCGAGGAGATGCTCGGCGGGGACCAGTCTCAGCAGATGATGCAGCAGGTCATGCAGATGGGCATGCAGACCGGCTCCCAGATCGCCCAGCAGCTGTCCCAGCAGCTCTCGCAGATCGGTAGCAAGGTCGGCGAGGCGGTGGGCAAGGCGGGCGAGCAGGTCGGCCAGCTCGTCAGCAAGGTCGCCGAATCGGCGTCCAAGTCCGCGGAGGTCTCCGCACCGGATCTCGGCCTCGACGGCCTCGGCGCCGGCGGGGGCGGCTTCGGCGGTGGCGGCGGTGGCGGCGGCGGCATGGACCCCGGTACAACGATGCCGGCCGGCCTGGAAGGTCCGATCACCCCGATGAACGGATCGAGCGCGCTGCAGGCGAGCGCTCTGCAAGCGCCCGGTGGCGGGTCGCCGGCGGGCGCTGCGGGCAGCCGGATGCCGATGATGCCGATGATGCCGATGCACGGCATGCATGGCGGCAACAAGCAGGGCGACGGGGAGTCGACCAAGCGCGACCCCGCGATCTTCCCGGAGGACAAGCTCTACGACGCCCCGCAGGGAGTCGAGCAGACGTTCGGAGCGATCCCGGAGATCGAGTCCGAAGAGCCGCCCTTCGGCACAGCCGGCGGCTCGACCTCCTCGGGTCACTAACTTCCGGGGGACCTGTCATTTCCGGTGGTCGCGGCCCCCGGATCGGCGCCGAGACGGTGTTACGCTTTTTGCGATGGTGCTGAGTACTGGCATTGCGCGCCAGACGTTTTCAGTTCACCGCAACACGTGACATTTCGATTTCGCCGCCGAACCCCTGAGGACGCCATGACAGTCGTCGACGACGCCCCACTGGACACCCATCCCGCCCGCAACGGCTCATCCGTGGCATCCACGATGCCGATTGCGCCATTGACGGCCGCGCCGACGATCCCGGTCGCTGACGATGACCTGGTGCTCGCGGGCGACGAGGAGGTCCTGGCCGCCCCAGGGTCGGCGAAGATGCTGCGCGCGACTCGCTTCGCGGCGGTCGGTATCACCGCGATCATCGGAATCGCCTCGTTCATCCTGAGTTTCGCGTCGCTGACCGACCTCGCGATCCGTGCCGGCTACAACCGCAGCCTGGCGCCGCTGTGGCCCATCATCGTCGACGGGACCATTCTCAGCGCCACGATGGCCGTGCTCGCGTTGGGCGCGTACGGGCAGCAGCAGCGCTCGAATCGCCGATTCTTCTGGTGGGTACTGGCTTTGGCCGCGATGGCCAGCGTCGGCGCCAATGCTCTGCACGCCACTCTTCCGCCGACCGCCGAGTTGGAGCCGTGGCTCAAGGCCGCGATTGGCGTCGTGCCGCCGGTGAGCCTGCTCGCGACCGCTCACGGCGCCGCGATCCTCAGCCGCGTGCGCCCCATGACGGTTAAAGCTGTTCGGGCGCACCAGGAAACGCAGGAGGCGCAGCGCGCGGCGGATCGGCGCCGCTACTGGGTCGAGGTTGCGCACAGGGTGAAGGAGCAGAACCCGACGCAGAAGGCGATCGCCGATCGGCCGGTCGAGCAGATCGCCGATGTACTCGAACTCGCGCACGACGGCGCCCAAAGCAAACGTGGGATCAACAAGGCCACCGGCCTGCACCATGAGACCGTGAGCAAGCTCCTGCAGGCCGGTGCCGCCGCGATGGGCCCGGGCCCGGCCATGGGCATTCCGGCTTCACGACCGGTCTGAGGGATCCGAGCTGCGGGTGACGTACATGGGCAGCAATCCGGAGCGGGACTGGTGGAGCAGAACGAACCGCCAAGTGTATGCCCGTCGGGGTTGCGAACACGGCGCACCGATCGTCCACCTGCCGCATGGCGCCAAAGATGAACCGGCACCATTCGATCCGTCCGGCCGAACGTATCGACAACTGACCCAAGCTGGAGAGTTGTGGTGCCCCCTGCCAGGGTGTGAACCCTTCAAAACCATCGCCCAAGGACCCGTAAAGCGAACACATTTCGTCCACGAGAGCCGACCCGATGCAGGAATGCACCGTGGCGGACCTGAATCCGTCTGGCATGAGCAGGCCAAGCTCGCAATCCACGACTGGCTGGCCAGCATGCATCCTCCCGTGCTCGAACTTGAGTACAGAAACCTGCCGCGCCTGCGCGACGGGAGGCAACGGTGGCCCGATGTGTACGTGGAGTTTGAAGGCGGGGCGCGAGTCGCTTTTGAGTGCCAACAACAGTCGATGGCCGGCACCGACCCGGCCGACCACCGGTCACAATGGCAGAACCGAGTCGACGACTACCGCGAACTGCGAGACACCGTCGGACTGCGCGTGGTGTGGCTTGTGTCTGCCTGGGCGACAACAGCCGACCCAAAGTGCGTGGGTAAGGATGTCTGGCGGGTGGAAGTGTTCGGCAGTTACGCCGCGTCGATGCTTGATGGCGGTGAGACTGTCTACTGGATTGACCCAACATTCGGTCAGATCGGCACCCTGGTGCAACACATTTCAAATGTGCGCGAACCTGGGCTACCTCGGGGCTATATCCAGCGCACCACCACGGTTGTCGATGGACAGTGGTCCTGGCTGCACTCGGACAGGATCATCGACTGCGATATCGACCCGATCACCGGGACTGTCACGACCCCAACAGATCTGAAAGTTGCCAACGACCAAGAACTGGCCGACCTCCATGCTCGTCTGAAAGCAGATCGTGTGAGAGCGCGAACTGAGGCAGAAGAACGACGAAAGTCCGAGGCAGAAGCCCGGCGACGGGCCGTCGCCGAGGAGCGTGAACGCGCCCGCCGGGAACGGGAGAAGTCCCTTGCCAAGCGGCGGCAGCAGCAGGCCGACAACGCAGCCCTCGTCCGCAGGCTCGAAGAGCAGCGCGAACAGGAGCGCCAACGCGAATTGGATCGATGGTTCAGTTGGGGTATCGCAGCCGTGGTTGGTGTCGTGTTGCTCGTCCTGGTCTTCGTTATCTGATCGGCCGCGCTTTTCCATCCGGAGCAGCTCGGGAATCGCCGCGTCGATCACGGTGGCCTTGAAGCCCGCACCGTTGCCCCCGAGCTGTCTGCCAGCTGCTCTGCCCTACTTGTTTTGCCTGAAGGCCGGGGACGTGCCATCGCCGCTGAACAAGGCCCTATCCGCGGTAACGCGATGACCGGCAATCGAATTCGGAGGCCCGCGGCAAGCATTTCTGTCTGATCCGGCGGATAACCTGAGCAGGCACTGTGAATTTCGAGAGGACATCAAGATGGTTCGGCGTCGACGCAAGCGTGGTGGGGCTGTAGCGGTTGCGGCCGCGGTAGTGGCGATCGCGGCCTGGCTGCACCCCGGCCTGGACCTCGGATACCGCGGTGACACAGTGGCGATCGCCGCACCAGCTCCCTCCAGTGATCTTGCGACACTGCTCGATCAGGTCAGGGTCGTCGACCGCATTGACGACGTACCGGGTTATGAGCGCAGCTGCAAGAAGGGCAAGGCGTGCGTGTTCGGGCCAGCGTGGAACGACCCAACCGATCACTCCGGGTGTGATACGAGATCCCGTGTCCTACACAGGGATCTGCGTGACATCACGTTCAAGGCGGGGACTCGCAACTGCAAGGTCATCGCCGGTTGGTTGCAGGATCCCTACAGCGGCGAGCGCGTCGACCTCGATGACGTTGAAGTGGACCACACCGTGTCTCTTCATAGAGCGTGGAATGCTGGTGCCTGGCAATGGGATCCGATCAAGCGTCAGATCTTCGCCAACGACCTCACGGAACTGCGCGCCCTTTCCTCCAGCGTGAACCAAGCGAAAAGTGATGCGACGCTAGATGAGTGGGCCCCCATCCTGCCCGAAGCGCGCTGCCTCTTCGCAAAGGACTACCTGGCGGTCAGTGCAAAATATGACCTGCCGATCACCGTGAGCGAGAAGACTGCCGCGATCAACGCCTGCGCCTAGAGAGGCTGACGCGGATCAGCTGACGGCACGCATGCCGTGACCCTGCAGCGCATCCCTCACCGCATCGAGCAGTCCACTCACGCTGCGCTCGTCACTAGTGGCGGTACTCATCAGCCCTGAAGCAAGGTCGTCACGCCGCGACCAGATCTCCACGACCCACGCATCCGGCGCGTCCGCCGGCCGCGCCACCTTCCGCAGCCCGTACCCCCGGTGATCCGACACGTGCAGGAGATTGCCATCCGGCAGGACGCACTCGATCACGTAGCGCGCAGGCGGCGGCCCCGGAAGCTCATCCGGGCCCAGGACCTGTGGCGGATACGGTTCCTCGGCGTCGGCTGGCCCGACGCGCACCACCGCGGCATCACTCAGCTCGCCGCACAGTGCGTCCAAAATCGCCGCGTACTTCGACGCCAAGAGGGCGCACACCAAAGGGGCGCTGGCCACCGCTCAGCTCACCGTCCGACGAACTGCGGTGGCGCAGAGGTCGGTTCTGTGGTCTGGATGTCGAGCAGCATGCTCCACGAGTAGGTCGCATCGGCCAACGCCCGCACCGCTACGGGGTTGCGTAGCGCCAGGGCGGCCTCGGTGGCGTAGGCCTGTGCCAGCAGCGGCCGGCACGCGCCACCGGCGGTGTCGAGCTGGCCGACCTCGACGTCACGGACGTCGACCCGCGCCGCCTTCTCTTGCACGCACAGCTGGTGGTATTCCTCCTCCAGCCGCTCCCACGGCAAGGAAGCCACCCACCGGGCATTGTCGATGCGCCCCAAGTTGTTTCGGAACGTCGTCAGCATGCGCTGCCGCTCGTCTGAGGGTCCGGCCTTCTCATCGGCGTTCACGGCAAGCCACAGCACCTGCTCACGCTGCTTGACCGAGTCCACGATGTGCTTGACGGCGCGGCGCCGCGCATCTGAGACCTGCAGCTCGAAGCGAGTCACCACGGGCCCGCTGAGCAGCTCGGGATACGCCCGGTCGGTCCCGTCGACGAACGCCCACGGGACACCGGCAGCGACGCCCGGGGCGCTGGAGAATGTCGACGCGAGCGCGGTCAACTGACCCTGCGCGGCCGCGGCGTACTCGACGATGACCCGAGCCGGATCCACCAGGCCCTCCCAGCGGGCCGAGTCTTCATGCGACCACGGCATCACGACATCGGCGGGCATGAACGCTTCCGCTGGAAGCCATCCACGGCCGCGATCGGAGGTCAGGACGACCTGGCGGCGTCCGCTGGTGACCACCATGCCGGCGGCCCACTGCACGCGGGCCGCTCCGCCGGCCGCCTCCACGACTCTGCGCACCGTCGCAAGGTCCTCGTCGCCCAGAGCGACGATCGGGGCTACCGGTGGCGCCAGCACGGCCGGGACGATCAATGGGTCCTGCCCGCTCAGCGGAGCGATGATCGGACCACCAACCCCACCGCCGACCGCGGGACCACCCGATGGGGGGACCGACGGATCCGGATTCTGCTGCTGCGAAGCATTGGACACCGGCGTCGACGACGGCGGCGCAGTATGCGCAGTAGGGCCAGGCGGTGGGCCATGGCCGGGGGCCGGCGCCGGAGCTGGCGCGGGTGCTGGAGCAGGACCCGGGGTCGCCGTCGCCGGCACACCCGCGGCGGGAGGCGGAGCTGCCATCGTCGGCGGCGGAGGCGGAATCGCGCCAGCCGGAGAGGCCGGCGACAACGGAGAAACCGGCGGGGGAGGAGGCGCAGGAACCGCTCCGGCAGCCGTCGAAGCCAGCGGGGCCGCCGCGGCGGCACTCAGCGGAGCTGCTGCTGACACCGGTGCGGCCGACGCTGGACCCGCCGCTGCCGCCGCTACAGGCGCCGCGGAAGCAGCAACAGGAGCCACGCCCGCGGTCGACGCAGCCGCAGTCGAAGGTGAGGCCGCTGGCGCCGCAGCAGCTGCAGGAGCCTCCGCCCCGGTGGTCGACGATCCGGAAGACTGCGAAACTTGCTGCGCGGCAGCCGGAGAAGAGCTGGTCCCGGAGCCGGAGCCGGAGCCGGAGCCGGAGCCGGAGCCCGAGCCGGATGTACCTGTGCCGGTGCCCGATCCGTCGGCCGAAGTGCCCGCGCTGGCTGATGGTGCGCCGGACGCTGCCGGCGATGATGAGCTGGGGGCAGAGGTCGAGGGTGCGCCGCTGGCGCTTCCCGGAGCTGAGCTGTTCGTGCCTGCGCCGCCAGATCCACTGGACGGCATACCTGGCCCTGATGTCGCCGACGAGCCCCCGCTCGACTGCTGGCTGAAACCGGCGGGGGTGATGCCTGCTTGTCCTGGTCCCGTCGTCACTCCGGCAGGGTCTGTGGATCCTTGAGCGGCCCCACTGGCGGACTGTCCCGGGCCGGCAGTTACTTCAGTGCCGGAGGGGTTCGACAATGCTTGTGTCCCCGAGGCGCTTTGTCCGGGGCCGCTGGTGACTTCGGAAGGACTTCCGCTGGCGGGTAACGATGCGGGTGCCTGTCCAGGACCAGTCGTCACCTCGCTGCTAGTGCCAGGTGTCCCGCCGCCGGGCGTGGGCATGGCGGCAGGGATGCTGCCAGCCCAGCTGGGTAGAGCGGCGAGTGCGCCCATCGCAGCGTTGGAGATCGCCATGATCTGCGATTTGGCTTCGTTCTTGACTTGCTCGATCATGGCGTCGACGTCTTGGCCCGCGGCCATTGCAGCTGGGCGTGAGGCCTCGAGTGCTGCGATTGCGGTCTCGGCCCAGCCGACGACGCCGGCCATCCCGGCGTGCATGGCGCCGAGCGCGGAGGCCCAGGCCTCCAGGCATCCCGCTGCCTGGCCGACCTGGGCCCCAACGAGGCCCACGTTGACGAAGTACTTCGTCCACGCCCCAGAAATGACGTTCGCGAGATCACCCTGGCCATAATTGAGCAGCTTCATCGCGCCCACCTGGCCATCCTGGGACGTGGCGACAAGCTGGCCCGACAGCTTGGTCAGTTCGACGGAGCGTCGCATCAAGTCCGCAGGCTCAAGGGAGTCTTCCCAAAAGTTCTGCAGCAGCTCAGATGCGTTCGGCGTTGTCGGTTTTGGAGTCACTTACTTGACCGACGCCTTAGCTCACACCACACAGCTGATCGAGCCGCGCGGACGCGGCCGTCGCCGCCACACCATCAGCCTGTGTGTAGGTGTGACTGCGGAGCAGCTCGATCTCGTTCCGCCGCTCCGTTACGTACTGGCGTGCCGTCGACGCTGTGGTCTGAGGCTCGGCAGCAATCTCCGGCTCAAAAAGGTCCAACGCTTTCGCGATCGCCGCCGTGCGATTGCCGATGTAGATGTCGATATTCGGCGTCGACCAATCCCAGCCCGGCGGAAGCTGTGGAATTGCGTTCAGCGCGGCCTTCGTGGAAGGCCATGCGTCGCAGGTCGAGCTGGCCTCCGTGGCGGCGCCCTGAGCGGGTGCGCTGCCGACCGCGGTGGGTACTGGGCCGGCGGGGGCGGCGGTGTTGGTGTCCCTGCTCAGGACAGCGACACTGACCATGGCGGCGGCGATGATGATCGCTGCGACGATGATGGCGACGGGAAGCCACCGCTTCGCCGGCTTGGCGGGCGGGTAAGACTGCGGCCACGGGGGCGGGGGCCCGGGAGGCGCGCTGATCGGCGCATTTCCGTCCATGGGGAAATGGTAGCCCTCGCCGAATGCCGCGTCACTGGTAAATGGGGCGTCCAGCTGTGCGTTTTGCACCATGTCGGGGCCTCCTTCTGGTCGTTGGCGTGGTGTGGGCGATTGATCCACTGTCGTCGCCATGTGATAGCACTATGCTAGCACACTGCAACAGCGTGCTGTTTTGGCAGGTCAACCCGAGGACTGCACCGCGACGTCTTGTTCGTCGAAGAGGGCCGATCGAGCCAACTGACAGACGAGTGCGGTCAGCTCGACGTTGAGGTCCATGTCGAGTGCGGTGCGGTTCAGGGGTGTGGTGTCGTCGAGGGGCAGCCCGAACTCGATGCGGATCGCGGCGTCGTCGACGTTCTCCAGGCGCAGGACCTCGCGGTAGGCGAGGAGAAGGTCGGCGCGGCCGTTGAGCGCGCGGGCGTAGTCGGTGAGGTGGTCGAGGGTGGTCAGGAGAGCTGTCCAGGTGGTGGTGTCGGTGGCGCCGAGGTGTAGGTGGGTGTCGGCGTGGGTGCGCCACAGGCGGTGGGCGGTGGTGACGATGCGGGCCATGACGGCGTCGATGTCGAGGCGGGCGTTGTGTGCGTCGAGGAAGTCGGTCTTCCAGAGTCGGCTGTGGCGTGCGGACTTGGCCGATGTGAACGCGGTCGCGACGGCGTTGGGTTCGCGCCACACCAGGGCGGCCGCGCCGGCGTGCACGGGTCCGTCGTTTGTGAAGCGGGTGTCCCACTCGGCTTCGAGGACGTCGCGGTTGGCGTAGGCGGCGAGGTCGTGGCGTGATGTCGGCCAGTGGATGGTGGCTGCGCGTAGGGCTCGGCGTTCGGATCGGGTGTAGCGCCAACCGGGGTGTGCGGCGGGGTGACGCCAGTTGATCTGCGGGTACGGGGTGTGGAGGTGGCCGCGGCGGCGGCGCTTGGCGGCCAGCTCGGCGGGGAGTGCGTGCTCGTCGACGATGGCGTTTCCGGTGGCGTGGGCGAGGAAGTCCATCATGTGGTGGTCGCGGTAGGGCCAGCTGATGTCGAACGCGCTGCTGTGGCGGCTGTCGCGTCCGGGGGTTTTCGGCCAGTCCATTGGTCGAGCCTATGGGCGTGGTGGGGCGTTGGGGCCTGTGGCGGTGGGACGTGTCATCGTCGCTGGTGGGGGCATCGTTTCGGAGCTGGGGATGGCCTCGATCAGTGTGTGTTTGCGCCAATATGCGCGCTGGATGCGGCGATGTAGGGGCTGGCGGGGTGATCTCGGTGGCTGCTGAAGAATCTCCATGCGCGGCGGCCGATTTGGGCGTCAGCCCCTGTTAGTTTTCTGGTGAAGCCATGTCCGACCCAGGGAGAAGACACACGTGAAGACTGCACGGAATCTGGTGGCCGCCACGGCCGCAGCTGTATGCATGGGCGTGATCGGTGCGCCGATGGCGGCCGCGGAGGACTCGGTCGTTCACACCTTGGGTGGCTCGGCGGAGCTGGTGAACGGAAACGTCGTGCAGGCCTGGACGATCAAGGACCTGAAACCCAGTTCGGACGTGATCCCGTACTCGGCTGCGGGCAAGTTGTGGGAGGCGACGGCCACCGACACTGCCGTGCAGGGGAGCGTGATTCCGATCGTGTCGAATTTGAACGCGCGGGCGCGCAGTGGCCAGACCTATCGAGTGTTGTTTGGGGTGGCGACGCCGCAGGGTGTGAATCCGTCGACGCTGAGTCAGGGCCAGCAGGTCACGGGCAAGGTGTATTTCGATGTCACCGGTGATGCGCCGGACAGTGTGGTCTACAGCGCTGGCGGTCCGGATCTCGCGGTGTGGGTGCAGCCGCCGCCGGCGCCGCCGCGCGCGTCGTCGGTGGGATCGGGTTCGTCGTACTCGGCGCCTTCAGCGGCCGGCGGTGCGGAAGTTGCGCCGGCGGAGGACGCGCCGGCGTCGACTGTGCCGGGCGCTGCGCCTGCTGCGGTTGAGGGCGAGGGCGTGGCGGTGGTGCCCGGGAGTGCGGGCACTCCGGTGGTGCCGGGTAGTGAGGGCGCCGCGCCGAGTGTCAGTGCTGGGACTCCGGTGGAGCCGAGCGCTGCGGTGGCGCCGAGTGTCAGTGCGGGTACTCCGGTTCCGCCTGCTGGCGTGGAGGCGACGGCTCCTGGTGGTGGGTTGGCGCCGGCGGCTGTGCAGCATGCGCCGGCGGCGGCAAGCTCGGGCACTCCGGTCACGCCTGGTCCGGCGGAGGTGTCGCCTCCTGCGGTTGTGGCGCCGAGTGCGTCGGTGTTGCCACCAGCCTGACACAACTGTTGCACTCTGCTAGCATTGTGCAACATGGGAACGGTTTACCTACGCAACGTGCCGGATGACGTCGTGGAACGCCTGGAGCGGCTCGCCGCCCGGGAACGCGTCTCGGTCAACACCTACGCGATGCGTGAACTGGCCGAAGCCTCCCGCCGGGCCGACAATGCCGATCTCCTCGGGGCGCTGCCGGACCTCAACATCGACACCGACGACATCGTCTCAGCGGTCAACGAAGGCCGCGAGTCCCGGTGATCGTGATGGACGCTTCCGCCGCGCTGACCGCGCTGCTCCACGCCGGCCAAGCCCGCAAAACGTTGGCCGAAGAACGCGTCTGGGCGCCGGAGGCGATCGACGTCGAGGTCACCAACGGCCTTCGACGCTGCACGGCCCAAGGCCTCGTCGACGGCAAGGCCGCGCACGCCGCGATGTCGGTGTGGCGGGATCTCGGCGTTCGGCGCGTCAGCGGGCTCGGGCTCCTGGGCCGGGTCTGGGAACTGAGCGAGGTCCTCGACGCGGGCGCGGCCAACTATGTAGCGCTGGCTGAAGCGCTGGGATGCCCGGTGGTGACCGTGGACGCCAAGCTCGGCGCGGTCGCAGATATCCAATGTCCAGTGATGGTCGTAGCGAACTGAGAGCGAGGGTGGAAGATGTTGAACTTACTGCAACGCAACGTGATCCAGGGATACCTGGATGGCGGAATGAGCCCTGAAGACATTGCGGACTTCCTGGGGCGCGTCAATGACCTCGGGCCCCTGGACATAGTCACCATCAAGTCAGCCGCCTACGACCTGCTCAACGAGCCGGCCGCCCCGGCCGCCGTCAGTGGCGGCGGTAAGCCGGTGCTGACCGTCATCGCCGGTGGTGCCGCGTAGTACTGGCGGTGATGACACCGTCGTGACATCACAGAGTGCGGGGCCCGACCTGGATGGGTCCGTGCACAACCGGGGCGACGAGTTGGCGCACTGCGTGCGGCCGTGCGCAAACTGCCCGTGGCGCAGGGATTCACCCGCCGGGGAGTTTCCGGCCGAACGGTACGACGCCCTGCGGACCACAGCCGGGGCGCCCGGACACGAAGCGGCACTCGACGCACCGATCTTCGCTTGCCACAAGTCGGAGCCGGGGCGTGACCGTGCGTGCGCGGGTTGGCTGGCGATCGCCGGAATCAATCACCTTGGTGTCCGGCTGGCTGTCGCGCTCGGTCGCCTGCCGGCGGAGGTTCTCAGGCCCGGTGGCGACTGGCCTGAGCTGTTCGATTCGTATGAGGAGATGGCGGCGCGGAACGGGCTGAGCGTCAGCGGTCCACCGTGAGCTGTTACTGCGCGGGCAGAGGAACGAGGTTGCCGTGCGGGTCAGTGGTGTACCCAGCGGGCGGCGGAAGAGGGAGCGGGACAACGGTTCCGCCCGTCGCTTCGGCGTACTGCTGGGCTTGGTCTTGCTCGGCGTCGGTGAAGGACTTGGTCGCGGCGGGCTGCCCGGGGACGCGCACCAGGAGCGTGAAGTCGGCGACGGCCTCGTCGCCTCTGCGCTTGGTCGGGGATTGCCTGGTGTGGTGGAAGCCTTCGGACATAGGGCCTAACGGTAGGGCACGCCGGTGACATGGCCGTCTCTGCGCATGTCCGTCTGCGTGACCGTGGTGGTTCTAGGGCCGAATGATCAGCTCAGGTCTGTTTTCCTTGGGAGGAAATTCCTACCGTTCGATGAACCATTTCGGCGCAAGTTAGGGAAAGATGATGAGGGTGACATCTGAGCAGTGGTTTGACGTTGCCGACGTGTGCTTGCTGCTCGCCGTGTCGTCAGCCAGTGTGCTGGCGCTGATGTTCGTCGGTGCTGTCGTGATCGACTGGATCAACAGGATGAGGACCACCCGAGCCGCCGGCGGCTCCACAGAAGAGGCCAGCGGGGCTCCCGGAGCCCGGAAACTGCGGGCACCGATCTTCGTGCCGAAACCCGCAGCGCGCCGCCAGCCTGCCCTCGCATCCGCCACCAAGTCCGCGCCCGTCGCTAGGTCACCGCGGTGGGTCGAAAAGACGAGTCCTCGCCTCGACCTGTCAGACGACGGTCTGGCCGATGGCGGCGATTGATCCCTCGGAGTGCTTGCGCACCGTCACGGTGTCAGCAACCGGTGCCCACAAGCAGGTCCCCATCTGCGGAGCGCCCTGCCACTACGGTGGCCAGTCGATGGCCCGCAAGCACAGTCGGTCCGACTTGGGGTGGATGGCGCACTGCAACCGTCGTGTCGACACAGCTGGCTACAGATGCTGGCAACACAGGGACACTCCAGCCGCGACCTCGCGGTAGTTCCGCGCTACCAACGGCCCTGAGGCACCGTTAGAGCGGCATCGTCATGAACAGGTCGAGTGCTTCGCTGAATGTCGTGAGTTCGAAGTCGGGATCGACGTAAGTGATTGCGGTGCCCGGCGGCAGATCTGGTGAGGTCAGCAGATCTGCGTGCGGGCCGCGGCCGGTGACTCGCAGTAGGCGGTGCATCCGCGGCGGCGGTACTCGGGTTTCGTGCCATTGGATCGGCCGGGCGTCTGTGGGGTCGTTGCAGTGCGTGGCGAAGGTACTCATCACCGATGGTGGTGTCAGGCCGCAGGATTCGCGGTCCCAGGTGGTGAATCCGGCGTGGACGTCGCGCAGGAATGTCTGCACAGCTGGGGGCAGGGTGTCGAAGTGTGGCGGGTCGTGGTCGCCGAAGGTGGCGGGGTCTTCGCCCATCCAGACGCCGTAGCCGTCGCCGTCGAGTGCTGCGATCACGTAGTCCAGGCATGGCGTCGGGATCCAGGTGTGTTTGGCGACGCGCACGTCGACCAGGCGGGTGTTGAGCGCTTCGGCGAATTTCGGTACCAGGCTGAGGAATTCGGCGTTCCAGAGGCTGCGTGCGCAGTGTGTGCGTTCGTCGGGGTCGGTGGAGTCGGCTATCGGTCGCCAGGCGTGCGGGATGGGTGTCCGGGTTGCTTGGCTTGATGAGTCGAGGATCGTGAACGGGTCGGTTTCCCATGGCATCGCCGCGGCGAGGGCGTCGTGGTCAAAACCGGCCATAAGCGTTGTCTCCTGGTGTGTTCCACGGTCGGCGTGACGGGCTGGTAGCGGTAGCGGGCTTGGACGATCTTGACTTCGCTGTCGGCTCGGTAGACGAGTCGGCCGCCGATTGCCACGATCATCGCGATGATATCAGGAATGCGATATCATCGGTGGATGGAGCAGATCGTGATCCGAAACCTCCCTGAGGGAACCAAGGCTGCGCTGCGGGCGCGCGCCGCACGGCACCATCACTCCGTTGAGGCCGAAGCGCGCGCGATCCTCACTGCAGGGGTAGCGGGTGAAGATGTCCCTATGTCGGCGCTCCTGGCCGCCGACAGCGGCCAGGAGATCGACTTCGAGCCCGAGCGCCTCGGCCTGACCGCCCGCACCTCAGACCTGTGACCTACGTGCTGGACACCAACGTGGTGTCCGCTTTGCGTGTGCCGGGCCGCAATCCGGCCGTGGCGGCGTGGGCGGACTCGGTAGAACCCTCTGAGCAGTTCATCTCCGCGATCACCCTGGCTGAAATCGAACGCGGCGTGATCGCGAAGGAACGTGCCGACCCGACCCAGGGCGCGCACCTGCGACGCTGGTTCGATACCAAGGTGCTGCCCGTGTTCGCTCGCCGGACACTGCCTTTCGATCTGGTTGCGGCTCGTATCTTGGCCACCTATCGGGTGCCCGAGCATTCTCCCTATGACGATGCGTTGACCGCCGCGGTCGCCCAGGCCACCGACAAGACGGTCGTTACTCGCAATACCCGACACTTCGAACCACTCGGTGTTCGATGCCTGGACCCGTGGAGCTATCGCTGAAGCGACTGGCCGTCACCCTTGGGCTGTGCGGGGAGCCGCCGCTCGGCGCCACCGTGCAACCAACGGGTTGGGCCGGAGACTCTAGGTGGTGCGGCGGTGCAGGCGCAGGCGCAGTTCGTCGGGCTTGAGGGTGAGGGTTTCGGAGACTTTCAGCTCGTAACCGGGTTCGGGTTCGAGGTCGAACTGATGCAGGACAGTGGCCAGGGTCAGCATGATCTCGTGGAGGGCGAACTGGCGGCCGATGCAGGCCCGTGCGCCGACGCCGAAGGGCTTGTAGACGTGTGGGGGCAGCTTGCGGATGTTGTCGGGCAGGAAGCGGTCTGGACGGAACTGGTCGGCGTCGGGGCCCCAGGTGTTGGGGTCGCGGTGGGCGGCCAGGAGTAGGACGAAGACCCAGTCGCCGGCGGCGAAGTGGTACTTGCCGTCGCCGATGGTGGTGTCGGTCTTGGCTTGGCGGAAGTAGCCGGGGGCCACCGGCCACAGTCGCAGGGTTTCGTCGACGATGCGGCGCAGGTGGCGCATCGGGGCGACGTCGTCGAAGGCGATGCCGGGGAAGTCGCGGTCGGGCCAGCGTTGGTCGATCTCGGCGCGGGCGGCCGCGGCGATGTCGGGGTGGTGGGCCAGGAAGTGCAGGGCGAAGCCGATGGCGTTGGCTGAGGTTTCGCTGCCGGCGACGAGCAGGGTCAGGATCTGGTTGGTGATGTTGTCGTCGTCGAGGGTTCGGCCGGTCTCGGGGTCGGCGGAGTTGAGCATGATGTCGAGCATGTCGGCGCCGTCGGCGGTGCGGGGGCCGGCGTTGCGGCGGTCGTTGATGATGGTGGCGATCTGCGCGCGCAGGGCTGCTTTGTCTTGCAGGTGCTGGCGGCGCTGAGCTTTCCCGAAGAGCTTCTCGTAGAGCGGGATTGCGTCGGTGCGGCGGTTGGCGTACTTCAGCTCGCGCAGGACGGTGGCGATGAAGGGGTCGTCGGTGGGGTCGTCGAGCTTGTTGAAGGAGTGGCTGATGCCGGCGCGGGCGACGATCTCGGTGGTGAGCCGGTTTGCTTCGTTGGGGATGTCGATCCAGGCGTCGTTGCCGGCGCGGTTGGCCCAGGCGTCGGTGAGTTCGCCGATGGTGGCCAGCATGGTGGGGTGGTAGGACTCCATGGCGGTCTTGGTGAAGGCCGGCATGAGCACGTTGTGGGCGGTGCGCCAGTTGGGTTCGTGGTTGTAGGCGGTGAACAGGCCGTCGCCGCCGAGGGGGCGCAGTTTGCGCAGTGAGTGCCCGACGTGTTTTTCCCACGTGGTTTCGTCGTTGACGTCGTCGATCAGGGCGGGGTCAGACAGCACGATGACGGGGACGTCGAAGATGCGTTGTTCGACGATGCCGCCGCGGGCGACGTTGTCCTTGGCCAGGCCCTGGCAGGGTTTGGCGAGGTCGATGGTGAGGAGATCTCCGATGATCGGCATGCGCCAGCGGGGGTGGGGCAGCGTCGCGGAAGTGTTGGTGGACATGGCTGATGGGCTCATCTCGGTGTCGTGCTGGGCTGGGGGCTGTGTTGGGTGGCTTGTTGTGCTTGAGGCCACCACCGGGCCAGGCGCAGCAGTTCGGCGGTTTCGTCTTCGAGGTTGGTCGATCGGGACTTGAGGATGACGGAGGAGTCGACGGGTACGGGTTGGGCGCCGGCGGCCTTGGTGCGGACGGCGTGGGCCAGTTGCAGTGCCGCGAGGGCGGGTTCGCGTCGGCTGGTCGGGATGGAGAACTGGGTGATGAAGCGCTCGGCCCGGGCGTCGTCGACGTCGTGGAAGTAGCCGCGCAGCTGCAGGATCGCGTCGCGGATCTGGACGGTGGTCTGATGCAAGTCCAGGGAGGACTTCTGGCGGCGCGGGTTGGGTGTGCGCAGTTCGAAGGCGCTGGCTGGGACGGCCTCAGTCATGCTGGCGCGCAAGGGTTGGAGCTGGCGCCAGTGGCGGCTGGTGGCGTCGAGGCCGACGCGTGCGAAGAGCGCTCTGACGGCCGGCACGGCGGCGAGTGCGCTGACGCCGACTGTTTCCCAGAAGATGTTGGAGCCGTGCAGGGTGAGCCGGAAGTCGACGCTGTGGACCCAGTCGAGTTCTTCGAGGGTGGCCAGGATGACGGCGTCGATGCTGGTGCTTCCGACGGCGATACCGACGGCGATGCCGCTGATGGCGATGAGGCGTTCGCGGGGTTTGGCGGCGGGGCGCAGCAGCTCGTTGATCACCATGTGCAGCAGCTTGTAGGCCAGGGCGATGAAGATGCTGGTCAGTAGCGCCCATGCCAGGACGCTGTACCAGCCGCCGAATTCTTCGAGGGTTTGGCCGGCGCGGCGGGCGGGTGTGGCGGCCAGGAGGAAGCCGATGGCCAGGGCGGTGGCGGCGGCGCGGTGGTAGCGGTGGCGGCGGCGGGTTTGTTGGGGGACAGACGGGCCCACAGGGAGATGAAGCCGATGAACTCTGAGGCGGCGAAGATCATGACCGCGAGTGAGAGTTGTTGTGCGGCGGTGATGGACAGGATGCCGTGGTCGGCGAGGACGTTCTCGATGGCGCGTTCACGCAGCAGGTTGGATAACACCATGAGGGCCAGGGTGTTGTTGAAGTAGGTGTCGTATTGGTTGCTGCGGAAGAAGGCGTAGCGGGTGATGACGACGATCACCATGAACACCAGCAGCGGCCAGGTCAGGTAGGCCGGGACGGAGGTGGTCACGGTGATCGGAAGAACACGCTGCGCATCATCGACTGTTGGTCGGCGACTTCGGCGGCGGCGATCATGAGGATGCTGGCAAACATCTCAGCGTCACGTTCCTGGTCGCTGGCGAAGTCGGTGCGGCCCAGTACGGCGTTGACTGAAGAGGGGTCGATGCCTGGTAATACCTTCTGGCACATCTCAATTTCGCGGTCGCGGTCAGCGCCGAAGGCTCTGGTGCGGCCGTGGCCGAGCATCATGTGCCCAATTTCGTGGCAAACGATGGTCGAAATATGGTAGGCCGACGTGCCCACTTCGTGCAGGATGAGATCGTCGTCGTCGCGGGTGAGCCACAGCCCGCACGGACTACCGGCCAGGGCCGCGGTCTCAGTGGGGATCAGGTGGATCGGCCGGCCGCGTTGGGCGGCGATGTTCTGGATGAAGACGTCAAGGTCCCATGGCACTGGGATCGGCAGCTCGCGGGCCATCGCGAGCATGTCTTCGTTCGGTACTGCCATTCTTGCTATTCCCCGGGTGTCTGCACTGGCGGAAGCTGTTCGAGTTGCCGCGCATGGTCGACCATAGCGGCCAGGCTGTTGAGGGCCTGCGGGGTGAGTCCGGAGGCGCGCATGGCGAGGTCGCGGACGCCGGCGTCGCGCATCGCTTCGAGCAGGTTGAGCTGGGCGTCGATGTCGGGGTCGATACCGGGGTCGACCAGGTATGACGGTGCGACGCCGAAGAACTGGGCGATTGCGCGCAGGTGGGTGACGGTGGGGTTGGTCTTCATCCCGTTGCGCAGCTGCCAGAGGTAGGCCGCGCTGATGGAGACGCCGGTCTTTTCGGTGATGGCCTCGGCGGCGGCTGCGTTGGACAGCGGCGGCTGTGAGGCTTTGTGCATGATGTCGAAGAGCTTGTTGAGCTTGATGGACAGCTCTGACGGTTCAGCGGCAGCGTTCTCGGACGCCGTTTCAGTCAATGTACTCTCGTTTCATGCGCCCACTCATGTCGTGTACTGATGTTACTACACGGTATGGACCATAGCGTTTGTGCAGTTCAGCGCAGCTGTGAGGTAGTGGCGGATATGCGCTTCCAGTTGTCATTCACATGAGTACACGTTGCGACTGCTGACGAATATGGCTATAAATGGCTGCATGGTCAGTAAGTCGGGGGCGGCACTGAGTCCTTCACCCCATCGCAAATCGGGCGGGGCGCACGTCATTCCGCTACCCGGGCCCGATGCGGATCTCATGTTGGTGCGCAGATACTCCCGCGAGCTGAAGATCGCCTGCGACGAGCTGCACGGCGATCCCTTCGACGCCGACGCTCGCGCGCACCTGCTGCGACTGATCCTGCAGGACAGCCAGATCGCCGACGCCGCCAAGAGCCGCCTGAATCGCATCCAGGTGCCGGCGGTCGGCCGCCCGTAGCTCCGCCGCGCCGCCAACCGGCATCCGAAGTGTGCCGGTAGATGGCGGTTGGTGTGGTTGAAAGCCTCTCCATGCCTGGGGTTTCGGTCTCGCAGTGTCGCTACCTGCGGTGATGGCACGTCCCTTGGCGTAGCCGGCCGAGCCCTGGGCCCCCGCCTCCTTCTTGCCTCTGTCTTGCGCCATGCGTCCGCGACGTCGTCGCGCGTCTCCTGGGTCGCCGTGGGCTGATCCCGACCCCATGTGCGGGGGACCTGCTATCACCGCTGGTAGACCCACTCACCTATGTCATCGAGCACTGCATTCATCACCACCTGAGGGAATATCAGCCTGACGGGCCGTAATTCCCCTGTTCGCGGGCGCTGTTCTGTCGGATCGCGTTGTTACGATTTGCAGAGTTCATGAGGTGGCGTTGCCGTGACAGACGGAGGAGGCAGCGATGTCGACCGGAGATCTCCCGCCGATCTTCACCGAGGCCCAGTGCCGCGGGTTGGGGCGATGCGAAATCTGCTTCTTTCACCCGCCGACCCAAGGTCACCGCGAGGGCTGCCCCCGCCGAGACGAAGGAGACGACCGCGATGTCGAACTCAACCCTGGACGAGCGCTCGCCCGTACTTACAGCCGCACCGCTCGCCGACGCTGAGGCCTCACCCGTTGCCGCTGGGGTCGTTGCCGTTGTGTCGGTGCGGCCGCGGCGCCGCCTTCGTCACCGGCAGGCCCGGTGCACCTGCGGCTGGGAGGGCCAGCGGCGCTGGGTCGTGAAGGCCGCCGCGGCGATCGAGGCCTGGAGCCATGCCTACGGCGTGGGATGCGCACCACGGGAACCGTTGGTCGTGGAGGCCGCAGACCTGGCAGCCGGAGACCGGTGATGGGGGCCCGAAGCAAGATCGAGTGGACCACCTCGACATGGCCAGTGGTCACGGGATGCACTCCAATTTCCGACGGATGTACCAACTGCTACGCCGCGCGGCACGCGAATCGTTTCGCGGGAACAAAGGCCTGGCCCAACGGATTTGATGTCACGCTCTGGCCGGACCGGCTCGATCAGCCCCTGCGATGGCGGGCCCCCAGGAAGGTGTTCGTCTGCTCCACCGGCGACCTGTTCCACGCTGAGGTGCCCGATGACTACATCGCCCGCGTGTGGGCGGTCATGGCCTCATCCGGTGCCCATACCTTTCAGGTCCTGACCAAGCGGCACGCCAGAATGCGTGCGCTGCTGAACAACCCGTCGTTCTGGGAAGACGTGAACTCCCACTGGCTGGACCTGGCGGGTACCGGGCCGGGGCGCAAGCAGTACCCGCCGGACCTTCGCCGGCGGTTCCTACCCAACGTGTGGCTCGGCGTCAGCGTGGAAAGCCAGTACTGGGCCGACCGGCGCATCCCCGCCCTGCTGGACACCCCGGCCGCCATCCGCTATCTCTCGCTGGAGCCCTTGCTTGAGCTGGTCAAGCTCAGCGCGGCGCTGCGCAAATGGACTCCGCCAGAGGAACATCCCGCGTGGGACGGCACACGACTCAACGTGCGGGAAGTCCTGCACTGGGTCATCGTCGGCGGCGAATCCGGGCCCGGCGCGCGGCCCATGCACCCGGACTGGGCGCGCAGCCTGCGCGATGAGTGCCTCACCGGTGAGATCGCGTTCTTCTTCAAGCAGTTCGGTGAGTACTTGCCGGTCCCCATCGCCGATGACGAGGAGTTCGCGTTCGGACGTGCCTACGACAGTCCGGCCGGTGGGCGCAGGTCTCCGGCGGTCCGCATCCCCGCACCGGGCAGCTCGACCTTGCGCGGCGCGCAGATGCGGCTGCTGGAGCCCGGCGAGCGCACCACCAACACCGTGCTGCTCGACCGCGACACCATCGCGGTCCGGGTGGGCAAGCAACGCGCCGGCCGGGTGCTCGACGGGCGGACCTGGGATCAGTACCCGGACGCAGTGACGGAAACAGTCACCCGCGGCGGTACTTCACCGGTAAGAGAGCCAGTCACCGTGCAGGAGGAATCGAGATGACGACGCAGACGATCACCAACGCCGAGCGGTCCAAGCTGCGGCAGTACTACCAGCCGGAGCCGATGACGCCGGTGGACATGGCGGTCGGTCAGCGGGTCAAGCTCGACGCCGAGCGGCAGTGGTGGACGGTGCGTGGCCGTGTGGACGACGTCGCGGTGCTGACACGGCAGGCGCCGTTTCGCCGGCGGGGCGCGTGGGAGTACACGGTCCTGGATTGGCGGGCCGGTGTTCGTGGGCCGGTCAACACGATCGGGCAGGGCTGGGACGTCGACACCGACGAGCAGTGCCAAGAACTCGCCGAGCTGGTCCGCGACGGGAAATGGGCTGTGTCATCGCGCAATTGGCTGCCCATCGACGTGACCGACGTGAAGTAGCGCTGCGATGGCCCCCACACGTGCGGTAGCGCCGATGACGGCGGACGCTCTGCTGGGCAGATTGCGGCGCCACTACATCGAGCCGTCACGGCGTCTTCCAGGCGGGATCTTCGTCCCCGAGGTGGGGATGAACGGCGGGTACGGTGCCGGGCGGCGCTGCGACGCGGTGTACGTCGGGTTCACCACCGCCAGCGGTCGCCAGCTGATCGGCCACGAGATCAAGGTGTCGCGCTCGGACTGGGTCGCTGAGCTGGGCCGCAAGACCGGCAAGGCCGACGCCTGGGCCGATCAGTGCCACCAGTGGTGGCTGGTCGTGTCCGACCCGTCGATCGTGCGCGAGGGCGAGCTGCCCGAGGGCTGGGGACTGATGTCGCCCGGTCGGTCGGTGACCCGGATGGCCATCCACCGCCCGGCAGCGCCCAAGGCCGATCACGACCCGTCCTGGGATGCGGTGCGCTCGGTGTTCGCCCGCTACGACACGTTGCGGGCCGAAGCGCTGAACGCCGGGGACAAAGCTGCCCTGGCCGCCGCAACTGTGAAGGCCAACGCCGAGGCCGATGCGGCGTTGGCGCGGCGGATCGCCGCGCTGCCGGATGTATCGGAGCTGCAGCAGCGCCTGGCCGTGCTCCAGGAGGTGCTGGGTGCGCCGATCGACTGGAACTCAGCGGACAAACCGCCTCGCCCCGGAGCGATCGGTCTGCAGTCCTTGGGTGAGATCGCTGCGCTGGTGAGCGCGCACGGGAGCGTGGCGCGGGTCGCACAGCGCATCACCGTGGGATACGCCAACCCTGTCGCGGCCGCGAGCAAGGCCATCGCCGACCTGTCGGTCGCGCTGGCAGGAGTGCAGTCCGCCGGTGATGTGGGCGATGAAAGCAGAAGTGCTGCAACGCGCGTCGAGGCGCTGGTGTAGGGAGGTGCGGGCCGTGAATGGTGACTGTGTGAAGGCGCGTCAGGGACGCGACGTTCATGTCACGACCGACGACGGTGTGGTTCTGGCCGTGCGCGAGACGGGTCGCCGGGACGCTGCGCACACCGTGGTGTTCCTACACGGGCTGTGCCTGTCGCAGGTGTGCTGGGCGCGCCAGGTCGACTCTCTGGTGAGCCGGTACGGGTCTGCGGTGCGGATCCTGAGCTACGACCATCGCGGTCATGGCCGGTCCGGTCAGGCGCCGATGAGCACCTACCGCATTGAGCGGCTGGCCGAGGACCTGGCCCAGGTGCTGGCGGTGTGCGAGGTCAGTGGTCCGGTGACACTGGTGGGCCACAGCATGGGCGGTATGACCGCCCTGGGCTATCTCGGGTTGGATGCCGGCAGGCGGCCGGTCGATCCGGTGGGTCTGGTGCTGGTGGCCACCGCGGCGGGCAAGCTGCGGCAGCGGGGCATGGGTCGGCTACTGGGAACGCCGGCGACCGCGGCGCTGGTCGGTGTCGCCGGTGTGGCGCCGGAGCAGGCGGTCAGGGCGATGGCCGCTCCGCTGTGTGCGACGTTGAGCCGTTGGCGGCGTGGAGCGTCGGCTGCGGCGCTGGCCGCGGTGGCCGCCGACGCTCTGGCGGCTGTCTCGGTGGCCACGGCGGTCGGGTTCCTGCCGGCGCTGCGGGACTACGACCAATATCCGATGCTGTCGAGCATCCGGGCGCGCACGGTGGTGCTCAGCGGTGGCGCTGACCCGTTGACCCCGGCGGTGCATGCCCGGGACCTGGCGGCGGCGATCCCGGGCGCTGAGCACGTGCACATCCCCGGGGCGGGGCACATGCTCCCGCAGGAGGCCGCGCAGCTCGTTCATGAGGCGATCCGGCGAGCCGCCGGTATCGACGGCTCTTTCGAGGACCTCGGTGTTGATGCGGTCAGCGGTGCGCGGCCCGTCGCGCAGGTGGCCGCGCTGGCGGGGGTGGCGTCGTGACCGTCTATGTCGACAACGCGCGGATCCCGGCGCGCGTCGGGCGCCACGCCACGACGTGGTCGCATCTGTTCGCCGACACCCAGGACGAGCTTCACGCCTTCGCGGCACGTCTGGGATTGCGGCGCAGCTGGTTTCAGGATCCGGTGAAGATCGGTAAGCCGTTCAAGGCGCGCCCGGGGAGCCGGGCGGCGGAGAACTGGCACTACGACGTCACCGAATCCAAGCGCGCTCAAGCGGTCAGGCTGGGGGCGGTGGAGGTGAGCTGGCGTGACGCGGTCGCGATCATCAACGCCCGCTACCAGGCCGGTCAGGGCGCCGAGTCGGAAATGGAGAAGCAGGCATGAGCGCTGAGGTGGACTGGGACGGTCAGAGTGACCCGTTCGAGGCGTGGCGCGAGGGCCTGGTGTCGCCCAGGGCGATCACCGCGGCGCTGGACATGCGTGCGCTCTACGGCCCCGAGGTCGACGAGGCATGCGGGGTGCAGGAGCCCGCGGTCGATCAGTGGGAGGCCGGGCAGTTGTACCCGAGTTGGGAGCAGCTGGAAGCGTTGTCGCGGCTCACCGAGTTCCCTGTCCGGTTCTTCACCCGTGACGGGGTCTCGGAGGTCACCGGTGGGTTTGTGTGTCAGCGCAGCGGGAAGGGCCGGGGATGTCGCCCGCTGTCGGGGCCCCGCGGGCCGCGGGAGTTCCCACGGGAGGTAGTGGCAGCCACGGAGGGGACACGCTGGCACGTGGTCCCCCTCGGTGACCAGCGGAGATGACACGTCCCCTGAGTCCGGCCCGCCCGCGGGCCGCCGGGCGGCCCGAACATGTTTCACAAGAGAGGAATTCAGTGAGTATTGATTACGTTTCGTTGCCGGCCGCTGAGCTGGTGTTCGCAGTCTCGGGGCGCGAGCGCCACATCGTGACCAGTGAGGCCGCCGGTGTTGCACTCGAGTTCGCCGGCGGGGATCCGCGCTTGGCGCATGCGAGCGCCCTGTGCCGGCGGGTCGCCAAGCTGGCCCCCGCGTGGGGCCCCTACAGCCGGGAGGCGGCGCTGGAGTACGGGCCGCGCTGCCCGGACTGTGCGTGGATCCTGGCGCTGCACCGCGGCGACGTCGACGAGGAGATCGCCGCGTTCACCACCGTCAACGGCTTCGACGCCGCGGTGATCACCGCCCGTCTCGGCGAGGACTTCGGCGAGCGGCTGCTGGACAAGATCGCCCACGATCCCGCGCTGTGGCAAGGCGCGGATCGGCTCGGTCCCTCACACCGTTCCCAGCTGCTCGGGCACGCCTCCCGCCACCTGCCCACCGTTGTGGTGTGCGAGGAATGCGCGGAGATCGGCGTCGCCAACGCCCACGGCTACGGGGAGACCTGTCCAGAAGTAGGGATCATCTGCTCCGGCTGCACTGTCGCCGCCGACGGCGTGTGGGCCGGTGAGTGGGAGGGCACCGTCCTTGCCGAGTGCACCATCAGCGCTCCGTGTTCGGTGCTGACTACGCTGGCCGCCCACTACGAAATCTCCATCGGCACCCCTGCCGCACCTGCTTGACGCTGTATGTGAGCCGCCGGGCACCCGCCCCTGCTGTCGGGTGCAAAAACACTTGCACAGAAACATATTTCAGGAGGAAAGCGTGTCGATGACCGATCTGCTGGAGGGCGCCGGCATCGAGTCCAGCCCGATGCTGATGGTGGCACTGGGCGCGGTGGGAGTGCTTGGCGCGCTGTCGCTGCTGCGGCTGCTGCGCCGTGTCCAGAGGCTGATCTGGACTGCGGCCGTATTGGTCGCGGCGGGCAGTGCGGGCGCCGGCGGCGGATGGGCGTTCCTCGACGCATTCAAAGTCCTGCAATGAGTGAAGGGCGAAACCCGATGCAACCGAATGAGAATCCCGTCCCGGGCGCCAGCGCCAGCGGAAGCGGCGCGGGGGCTCCATGATGATGGGTTCCGGCGCTGTCTCCAAGGCGCGGGTGCTGGTGCGTGACCTCTCCGATGCGGCGTACCGCGGGGTGCGCGTGCGGTTCGGTGAGATCACCGGCACGGTGGACGGTCTGGCGGCCACCGCGGCCGTCGGCGTCACCCCTGACGGGCAGGGTGTGCCTCTCGCTGGGCGGCCGCTGCTGGTGCTCGTGGACGACCTGGGGCACACCCATCACCTGGAGTTCGGCGCGCACGACTACGTGACCCTGCTGGGCTCATGAACGTGCTGCTGCGCGCCGGGGCTTTGGTCGCTGTCGCCGCGGTGGCAGGGTGCAGTGTCACTGTGTCCGGGGACGGTAGACCCGGCGAGGGGGCGCGGGAAGCGGTGGCGTTGCAGTCGTTTCTGCTCAGTCCCGCCGAGATCAACGCCGCGATGGGCGCTGAGGGCATGGTGGCTGCCGTTACTCAGAGCACGCTGGTCGAGGACGGCGGCCGCACCAACCCCACGCAGTGTTTGTCGGTGAGCAGCGTGGGACAAGAGCACGTCTACAGCGACGCGGGTTGGACGGCCGTGCGGGTGCAGAGCCTGCGCGAAGAGGGTGCGGATTTTGAGCACCTGGTCCACCAGGGCGTGATCGAGTTCTCGACGCAGGCCCAGGCGGCGGAGTTTCTCACCGACTCGGCCGGCATCTGGGCGGCGTGCGCTCGGGCGGGCCGCTACGCCTACCGCTCGCCGGAAGCTGACGCGGTGTGGCTGGTGGGCTCGGTGGACGACGAGGGCTCGGTGCTGGCCTTGGTGACGCCGCAGCAGCTCGGCGAAGGATGGACCTGCCAGCGGGCCTTGGCCGCGGCGGTCAACGTCGTCGCCGATGTGATGACGTGCTCCTATGACATCGAGGACCGGGCGGCCGTCACGATCGCCGGCCAGATCGCCGATCGGGTCGCTGGTTAGAGGCGAGTCGTGATCTCCATCAACGTCTTCGACGTCACCCCAGAGATGCTCGACATACTGCTGCCCGCCCGGCCGGAACCGGCCCCGCCAGTAGAACGTCGGCGCGTGCGCAGGCGTGCACCGTCGCGGCCGGCCCGTGACCCATCGGCTCCCCATGTCGAGGTGTGCCTGGTGCGCGGCTACGTCCGCGCTGCTCCGACTCCGCGCTGCGACAGCTACGGCATACCGCTAGCTCGGCCCCGCGAATACTGTCCCCGGTGCGGCATCCGCTACACGGCGGAGAACCCAATTCTCGATCCTGGCTTGGGCGCCGAGTGCAGAGACTGCTCGGACGTCGGCGCCCTACTCAACAAGGACGGCGGCTGATGTGATGACCCCGCTGTTCGGGGGTCTTGGTGAGGCTCTGAATGGAGCCGTTTCGTGCTGGGTCAGCCCTATCCTGATAGGCGACGCGGTTGTGCTGGGTGGGACGAGGAGGTCGGCCGGTGGAGGCTATTGATGGCTGGCTGGGAGCAGCTGGAGCCGAAAATGTCGACGGCTACAGGGATCTGCTGGTCAAGGCGCTGAATCCCACCTCGGCCGAACGTGAGCCATTGGTGCTACCCGATCCCCAGTCCGCGGACGCCAATGCGGTACTGGCCCTGCTCAAGAAGGGCCAGGTGCCCACGCAGCGAGCCGTTCAGGCAGGCGCCGCCAATGCCCGCCCGCCGGTGGTGCGCGAGCCCGCGCGGAAGTGGTCTGATGCGGAGATCGACCGTTTCGGTCAGCTCGGTGCGCCCTGGCTACATGAGTACCGGCAGACACACGGGACTGGGCCGACGTGGAACGAGTTCTTCAGCAGCGCACCCGTTGAGCGCGCCTTTGATGAGTTCGGTGTCGAGAGCGGCGTTGGTGAGGGCGGCGTTCAGGGGTACCTGCGGCGCGACGGTGTCCGCAGTCTCCTGATTCGGCGTGGCCGCCGGCGGGGATGGTTTGCATTCAATGATCAGCCACGCAGTCTGTGCGCCGGCCCGAGCTTCTTCGTAGCGGGATACCGGGCGCCGGATCCGGTCGGGCGGCGGGTAGCAGGGTTGATTCGGCAGTCCCACGCCGCCGGCGAGAAGCCTCACCTGCAGTGGGCGGATATTGCTGAGGTTCTCGACTTGGACGGCAGCAGGGTGTTCCGCGATGTCGAGGACGCTGAGGCACAAGCTGGGTGGCTGGCCACCGAGCAGTGGATAACGATCAAGCCCGCAGGGATTGGGCTCGGATTCAGGGCCCGGCGCGAGCAGAGGCGCAATGGTCTTCGCAGCGCCCGCAAGCGTCTCGCCGATCAGTCACCGGAGGGTGAGCCGGTCAGCACCGACTGAATGCCCGTCGGGACGTGTCGTTGAGCCTGGTCACAGGCTTGCTGGTGGCAGTCGTGGCCGTCGGCTCGGCGCCGCGGCCGACAGGTTAGGGACGTGGCATCGCCGCTGGTGGTGAACCAATTTGTGGTGATTTTGCGACTGCGGTGACGGAAACGCCGCCGGGCGCCGGTACTTCCTGGGTGTACCAGCCAAAGACACCCTGAAGGAGGCGCGCGGTGTGCCGATCGACGAAGCATGGTGGGCGGCGATGCCCCGGCTGCGGAAGCTACGGAGCCGCGGCGAAAGCCAACGGCAATCGCCGCCTGGGGCGGATGGCCCGCAAGAAGGTCGTCGACCACCTCACCGAACAAGGCCTCGTCGACACCGCGAAAGCGATCCTGTCCGCCCCGCCGAGCATCCTGCCGGAGTTCATGAAGGCCATGGGCATTGAGGAGTCGGTGCTCGGGGACGTCCCGATGCCCAGCACGCACGCCAACCCGCCCTCTGCCGGTCTGCTGATCGCGGCGGCCAAAGCTGAGCAGGCCGCTCTGGCCGGTCCGCAGATCTCTGCTGAAGAGCAGGCACTGGAAGCCGCGGAGGCGGCGTTCGCGGCCGCGGAGAAGAGCGTCGACGATGCCCGCAAGGCGGTGTCACGGGCCCAGTCGCGGCGCCGGAAGCTGGTCAAGGAGTTGGGCACCGGTGACGAGGAGGCTCTGACCGCTGAGCAGATGGAGCAGCTCGGGGAGGCCAGTGAGGCCATCGAGGCGGCGAAGGCGGCCTACGAGCAGGCCAAGAAGGCCGTCCCCGACGCAGCCGACGACGTGGTCGCCGCCAAGTACGGCGTCGCCACGACGCTGCCCGAGGAGGAGCGCGACGCCTACTGCGCGAACTTGAGCAGCGAGGACGTCGAGGCGTTGGCGCGTTCGTTGAACCGGGCGGTGGCAGCCGAGGCGGCCGGCGCGCTCGATGGCGGCCCTCAGCCCTCGCTGACCGCGGGCGCCGTGCGCGACACCTCGGTCTACACGCCGGGGAAGTTCCTGATGGAAACCGGCTCGGGTGCGGTGGAAGTCGAGGGACGACTGCTCGACGGCGGCACGGCCATTCACCGTCGCGGATCCGGGGACTTCCTGATCCTGCAGAAGCGCGACGGGGTGTATCACGGCGTGGCTGCGGCCAACGGCAAGTCCGCGGCGTTGAACAAGGCCAACCGGATCCCCATGCTCGACGAGCTGCCGGCGCTGCATGAGGGGGCCAGCGATACCGAAGCCCAGGCCCACCACATCAAGACCCAAGCGCTGATGCAGTTGGCCGGCCAAGCCGCAGAACACCATTGGACCGCCGAGCAGCACCAGAAGTTCCTCGACGACAAGATGAGCGAGGCCCGCGGCAAGCTCGTCGACTCGGTAGGTGCCGGGCCCGTGCGCGCGGACATCTACGACGCGACCAAGCGGCACAAGAAGCTGATGCGCGAGAAGGCGGCCGTGGCAGCCGGGGAGGCGGCCCGCACCGACGCCCTGGCCGCCGGCAAGGGCGCCCAGGAGGCCGAGGCCGCCTATGCGGCCGCGCATCGCCGCGCGCTGGGGACGCCGACGCGCGGGGGCGGTGTCATCCCGCACTTCGATCACAAGATCCCGCCGGAGAGCATCGGTGAGGACAAGCACAAGTCGCTGTGGCGCAGCGGTATCCGCGCCTGGGGCAAGGAAACCGCCGATGACTACGCGGTCATCGCCCAGCGCGCCGGAAACCTCAAGGCGTGGGGTTTCTCGGGGAGCGGTCCGGGTGTGCAGACCTCAAGCATCGGTGAATTGACCACGGTGAACGCGGAATTCGTCAAGAAGAAGCTCGACGGCAAGGAGCGCTCAGCGCTGACGACCTATACCGGTGGCAGCTACACGAGCATCAACGCTGCCATCTGTGGACGTGACGGCGCGAAGCCTTCCGGGTCGATCAAGACGGTGGTCTCGGGGATCGAGTCGGCGTTCGACAAGTTCCGCGAGCACAACCCGAACATGACGCCGATGACGGTGGTGCGCGGCACCAGGGTGCCCAGTGGGTGGAAGGGGACGCCGGCGGAGTACATCGACGCGGTGTTCACCGTGGGATCGCGCATGGAGGTGGGCAAGGTGACCAGCACGACCACCAAGCAGTCCACCGCGTCAGCGTTCGCCGGGCACCCGCCGTACTACATGGTCGTGCGGACCCGCGAGGGCCTGCCAGTGAAGAGCATCTCGAACTTCTCCGGTGAGGACGAGGTGATCCTGCCGATGGGGTCGCATCTGCGGTGTGTGCACGTCGACCATTCCGGTATCGCGGGCGCACCCACGGTGTACCTGGTGGCTGAGGACCTGGTCGCGGAGTCCGAAGACACTGGTGCCGGTGGCTGGAAGAAGGCAAGCTGATGGCCACACACCCAGCAGGGGTGGTGAGCTGGGGAAATAGCATGTCCCCGGCCGGTGGGAGCCGGCGTCAGGTGTGCACGAGGGAGGAACTGGGATGGCGTTGACCAGGGCGCAGATCGACGAGATCCAGGAGCGGCTGGACGAGGGCATGAGCCCGGAGGCGATCGCCGATTCCATCGGACGGGTGGCTGATCTCGACGAGCTGGAATTGGTGACGATCAGATCTGCGGCGTATGACCTTCGCAACGGGGAACCGGTACGCGCCTCCGACGAGTAGCCGCCCGCCGCGGCAGCGCTACGCACGCCCGGCGTGGGGACATGTCGTCTGCCCTGTTCACGTCGGGTGGGGGGAGCGGTTGATGCGCCAGAAGCCGGGGTCGAGGCGGTGAGCGAGGGCGGCGAGGTCTTCGACGAAGGCTTCGGCGCCGGCACCCTCTATGCGGATGGTCAGGTAGTCGCTGCCTCCGCGGATGGCTGTGGTCTTGGCGTCGGTGCGATCATCCCGTGCCGCTGTGGTCAGCGCATTGATGCGGGCTAGGTCGTCATCGGTCTCGGGGTCGCCGGTGGCGATCGACAGGTGGCGCACGCCGCGGGTCAGATCCTCTGCCTCGCTGAGCAGCGAGGCGACGGCCAGTTGTTCGAGCAGTCCGGCGGTCTCGTCGAGGTCGGCCTCGCGGTCGCGGTGGCGGCCGCAGTAGTGCTGTGGGTCGTCATTCATGTGGATCTCCCGGTGGGGCTGTTGCAAGGGAATCCTGCCTGCCGGCGCGGCCGCGGTGGGTGCGCCGCGCCGGTGCCGTGTGCACTTTCCGCCATCGCGGGGCGAGTCCGTCCAAAACGATGATCTGATGGATTTCTTCGGTCTGACGTGCCTATATGGGGCCGAAGGGGCAGCGGTGAGGCGAATTAAAACTTACCAATGGTGGTGAATTCCCCGGATGTGGGTTAATCTGGCCATGCCAAAGACACCTTCACCGGAAGGGAAACCATGTTTATTCGTCGTATCCCGGCCCGACCGTTTTCGGGGGCCTTCTGATGTGCCGCTCACTCAAGAACGGGCAGCGCCGCCGCTGCCCGGCCTGCTCGTCCTTCCCCGCCGCCGCGCGCGCCAACGGCAGCCGCCGGCAGGGCCGCCTAGCGCGACGCAAGGTGGTCGACCATCTCAACAGCATCGGCTTGGTCGACACCGCCACTGCAGTCCTGGCGTCACCGCCCAGCATGCTGGCCCCGTTCATGGCCGCCGCGGGTCTGGACCCCGCGATCCTGGGAGATGTCCCGATGCCTGGCACCGGCCCCAAGGGGGCGGACGCCGCGGCCCTGATCAAGCAGGCCAATGACGAACGAGCGCAACAGCATCGACGGGCCGCTCAGCAGGCGGCCGCGGTGTGCGCCACCCCATCGGTCGTCTCGTCCCGGCCTCGACTGGCCCGCGCGGCAGCGCCCCAGTCGGTGCACGCCGGCGCCGCGGCCCGCCTGGCTGTGGCCATGGGGCGCGGTCCTGGCGCCCGCCGGCCCGGCGCAGCTCCGGCAGCGGCTAACGTGCCGAACTGCAAGAAGAACGTCGGGCTCCTCGTCGAGTGGGAGGACTCTGATGGTGAGCCGGGTCGAGCCAGCAAGGTCTTTGCTGAGGGTGGCTCCAAGGCCCAGTGCCGGATCGCGTGCGCTGAGGCCGAGATGCTGTGCAAGGGCTGCCCTTTGATGGAATCCTGCGCCCAGGACGCCAAGGACAGCCACTACACCGGGATTGCCGGCGGCCGCATTTTCGTCAATGGTCGGCACCGGTTGACGCCGTCTAGCCCGGCTAGGATCGTCGCATAACTGCGCCCCTCTGGCGTGCACGTTTCCGCTGTGGTGAGAAGGCTGGTGAGCGATGACGACAGGTGTCAACACAAAACCCCTCGACGTGTTCGTGTTGGGGTTGAGGTACCTGCGCAACAGTCAGACCGATGAAGCGCGCGAGGCGTTTCGGATGGCCGCCCAGCAGGACCCGTTGATGTGCGATGCGTGGCTGGGCAGGCTTGCCACTGGGGACACCTCGCTGGAGGTCGCCGCCGGGGCCTACAAGTCGGTGAACAATCTGGGTGCGGCGCTCAAGTCGGCCCAGATGAACGTGGGGGACCTCAACGTGGTCACGTCGTTGACGCTGGGGTCTTTCACGCTGCGTATGCCCACCCACACGCGGCTGCATGTGGCGATCGCCTATGCCGCGGCGTTGGCCGAAGCGACGCCCCGGCAGCTGGCCAAAGCCGACGAAGTCATCAATCGGGAGTTCCGGCAGCCCAACGTGCCCGATATCGATCTGGACGTGCTCGACTATGTGCGACTGGGGTTGCTCGGCCTGGCGCGGCGCTGGCCCGATGTGCTCAGCTTCGAAGGCAAGCAGCAATGGCGGTCGCAGGATCCGACCATTGTGAACCTGCTCAACGCCGGCATGCTGGTGTGGAAGGTGTGGGCGCTGGTAGGCACCGGGAATCCCGTGGAAGCCCAGCGCTTCGCCGAAATAGGTTTGAACACATCGGGATTGCCCAACGATGTGCACGCCAAGCTCCGTTTGGGCCGCGGATACGCGATGCGCGCACAAGGGCAGCGCGACGAAGCCACGAAGGCGTTCACCGAGCTTCAGGCCTGGATGAATCTGCCCGAGGTGCAGGAGGCCATCGAGGATCCGGAGAAGACGATCGAGACCGTCACTGCGGCGTCGCTGGCGACCCGGACCGACATCTGGGATCCCGAGTCGGGAAGTTCGGCGGCATCGCTGGAGGTCGAGGCCCGCGAGAAGCGTCGCGACGGGGTGCGCGCTGAGGCAATGGCGTTGCTGGACCAGCAGATCGGCATGGGTGGGGTCAAGGAGCAGATCCGTCGCCTAGAAGCCAAGGCGATGATGGACCAGAAGCGCGCCGAGATGGGCATCGCCAAGAAGGACGTCGGCGCGGCCTACATTTTCACGGGCCCTCCTGGTACCGGTAAGACCACGATGGCCCGCATCCTGGCGCAGCTGCTGTTCGGGCTTGGCGTCATCGCGCGCCCGGAAGTGGTGGAGGCATCACGCCCGCAGATGGTCGACCAGTATTTGGGCAAGACGGCCCAGAAGACCAACGCGGTCATCGACAAAGCGCTCGGTGGGCTGCTGTTCATCGACGAGGCCTATTCGCTGTACCAGAAGGGCTATTCCGACGGTGACGCCTACGGCCAGGAGGCGATCGACACGCTGTTGGCGCGGTTGGAGAACGAGCGCAAAACCGAGGATCCGAACAAGAAGCTGGTGACCGTGATCGCCGGCTACGAAGCCGACATCAACCGGTTCCTGACGAGCAATGAGGGCCTGGCGACCCGGTTCACCACGCGGATCCACTTCGACTCCTACACCCCCGAGGACTTGGTCAAGATCGCCGACCTGATGGCCAGCAATGAATCGTCGCTGTACTCGGCGGCGGCCCAGGACCTCATGCTTGCCAACCTGATGACGCTGGCGCAGACGTCGGTCGATGACGTCGACTCCGGCGGCAACCCTCGGGTGGTGTCGGGCATCGACAAGGCCGGCAACGCCCGCTTCATTCGCAATGTGACCGAGAAGGCCACCGAGATCAGGGATTTCCGGTTGTCGACGAGCACCGATATCGACCTGTCGGTCAAAGAGGTGCTGGTCACGATCGACGAGACTGATGTGGCCGCGGCGTTCCGTGAAGTCTGTTCCGTGCAGGGAGTTCCGTTCAATGGATAGTCGTTGGGAGAGTAGTCGTGGCTGAACTGGAGGGTCCCGAGCAGCGGCGTCGCCGCGGGTTCCGGCTCACCGCGAAGTATCAGGTCAGCGGGTGGCGGTTCCTGTACCGCCGGCTGCAGCACGCCCTGGTGCGCCGGGACACCCGCATGATCGACGACCCGCAGCGGGCCCAGTCCTCTCCGCTGGTGTTGGGCATCTTGCTCGGGATCGTGGTCTGCCTCGGCGCGGTGGTGTGGGGTCTGTTCTCCCCGGCCGGGCAAGTCAAGGACGCCAAGATCGTCATGGACAAGGACAGCGGCGCGCTCTACGTGCGTGTCGGTGACCGCTTGGATCCGGTGGCCAACCTGACCTCGGCGCGGCTGATCGTCGGGCAGCCCGACAACCCGGTCAAGGCCGGCGCCGCCGAGATCGACAAGTACCCGCGCGGCTCCCTGGTCGGAATCCCCGGTGCGCCCAACGACATTCGTGACGCCGAAGACCCGTGGTCGGTGTGGACGGTGTGTGACACCACGATGACCGGCTCAGCGGTTCCGCTGGATCCAGTGTCCGGATTGCCGACCACGGCCCGTTCACCGGTCACCACGACAGCCATCGGCGGCGTGCTGACCAAGGGCGCTGACACCGCCACGATGGGTGGCGACCAGGCCCGACTGGTGGGCTACGACAACCGGACGTGGCTGATTTACTCGCGTCCCGACGGAGTTGTGGTCCGCTCGACGCTGGACATCACCGATCCGATCGTCGCCGACGCGCTGGGGCTCAGTGCCGAGGATCTCGTCCTGCCGATCTCCCAGGGCCTGTTCAATGCGATCCCGGCCGAGCCGCCACTGATTGCCCCGGCGATCCCCGGGGTCGGTGAACGGCCGGCGTTCGCGGAGAACCGCCCGTTGACGGTGGGCACCATCCTCACCGCGCGCGACTTGTCTGGTGAGCAGACCTACTACGCCACGCTGCCCGATGGGGTGCAGGAGGTCAGTTTGACTGCGGCGACGATGATCCGGGCCGCCAACCCCCAGGTCAGCACCGAGCCTGTCGAGATCGGCCCGGACGAGCTGGCGGCCCTGCCGAAGTCGACCATGTTGGCGGTGTCGTTCTATCCGAAGGCCGCGGTGGAGCTGGTCAGCGCCGACAACGAGCCGGTGACGTGCTGGTCGTGGTCGCACTTCGGTGATGAGCCGACCTCGCGTACCGAGGTGGTCACCGGGCGCACGTTGCCGCTGCGGCCCGAGCAGGTCAAGGCGATCGTCCCGATGGTGTCAGCCCCGACGTCGGAGGGTATGACCGCCGACCAGGTGTACATGCCCTCGACGACCGGACGGTTCGTGCAAGTCACCAGCGCGGCCACGGATTCCCGGCTGAGGGAGTCCTACTTCTGGGTCGCTGATACCGGTGTGCGGTTCGGGCTGGACACCTCTGACAGAGAATCCGGCGACGTGACCCTGACGGCGCTGAAGTTGCATTACCCGGTGCCGGCGCCCTGGGTTGTGGTGTCGCTGTTCGCGCCGGGTCCCACGCTCTCGCAGAAGGACGCACTCATCCGCCACGACGGGGTGCCCCTCAATCCTGTTGTCGCAGGACTGGACAAGAAGGAAGTGAAGTAGGTGCGTACCAGCTTCAACCGGCCGTTCATGCCGGTCGAACCCCCACGGATCTCGCGTGAGGAAATTCAGGTCCCGTCGCCCAAGGAGATCGAAGAGGGCGAGCCGGTCTCGAAGATCCGAACCGTGGGCCTGCCCCTGCTGATGCTGGTGGTGCTGGCCGGCATGGTCGCGCTGATGATGCGATCGGGTCGGTTCAACCCGATGTTCATCATGCTTCCGCTGATCATGCTCATGGGCATGGGCGGCATGATGTTCGGCCAGAGCGGCGGGGGTGGGACCTCGCGGGCGCAGCTGCTGTCGGACCGCAAAGCCCAGACCCGCGGCCTGGGGGTCACCCGGGAAAAGGTGTTCAAGCGTGGTCTGAGCATGCATGAAGGGCTGCAGCACGCCTTCCCCGACCCGGTGATGCTGCCCAGTCTCATTGGTAACGAACGCATGTGGGAGGTCACTCCCACCAACGACGGATTCACCGCGCTGCGCTACGGCGTCGGTGAGGTGGAGCTGGCGGCGCGCATCGTTGCCCCCGAGGCACCTCCAGGGGAGTTCCTGGAGCCGGTGGGCTGGGTGCAGACCGTGCGGTTCCTGCGCCACCACACCACGGCGTCCGGGATGCCATTGGCGCTGGCCACCGCCCGGTTCCCGATCATCGGGATCTCCGGGGAGCGGGAGGTTGCGCTGGGCATGTTGCGCGCGATGCTGGTGCATGCCGCGGTCACCCACGGTCCGGACAACCTGTCGATGGTCGTGCTCACCGACGATCCGGACGGGCCGCAGTGGTCGTGGATGAAGTGGTTGCCCCACACCCAGCACCCGTTCAAACTCGACCGTCTGGGCAGCGCGCGAATGATGTACTCGGACTGGTCGACACTGACCGCCAGCGTCGGCGGGGACGACGACGAGGACCCGGCCAAGCTCATCGACTTCACGATGAACTTCGATCCCCATGTCGAGTTCGTCAACGACAAGTACCGCCACGTGCTGGTCATCGTGGACTCCGCAGTCAACGACAAGCTCATCGACTCGGTCATCGCGCCGCGGGCCGGGGTGACCTGGCTGATGGTCAACCCGCCCGAGAATGCTCTGACCTCCAGCGAGGGCATCGTGCTGCGCTGCGACCCCGACCGGACCGTGTGGCGCACCGAAGCCGACAAGCCGTTGGCAGAGCCGACCAAAGTCGCTCTGGCCGATCAGGTCTCGCTGACCGATGCGCGGACTCTGGCGCGGCAGCTGGCCAAATACGAAGTCACATCGCTGACCAGTCTGGGGCGCCAAGCCAAGCAGTCCGAGCGTGGCCGCGACTGGGGGACGCTGATGCGGGTGCGCGACCCGGGCTCCCTGGACCCGATGGACACCTGGAGCGCGATCAGCCGCTACGGCGACAAGCGGCGCCTGCGCATCCCGATCGGGTTCCTGGCCAATGGCGACCGGCTGGACCTGGACATCAAGCAGGCCGCCGACGGCGGTACCGGCCCGCACGGGCAGCTGCTGGGCACCACCGGTTCGGGCAAGTCCGAGTTCATGCGCAACCTGGTGCTCAACGCGTGCGTGACGCACTCCCCGGACATGCTCAACCTGCTGCTGGTCGACTTCAAGGGCGGACCGACATTCCTGGGCATGGGTGACCTACCCCATGTCACCGCGGTCATCACCAACATGGAGCAGGAATCCCACCTGGTCTCGCGCATGGCCGAGATGATCGACGGCGAGATCGCGCGCAGATTCCAGATCCTGCGCGGCGCCGACGAACTGAGTAACCGCTACGACGTCAAGGACATTCGCGATTACGAGCAGCTGCGTGAGCGCGGCGTCGACCTCGCGCCGCTGCCCTCGCTGTACGTCATCATCGACGAGTTCGCCGAGCTGCTCGCCGAGTACCCCGACTACGGCAACCTGTTCAAACGCATCGGCCGCGTGGGCCGGTCGCTGGGTATCTACCTGCTGTTCGCCTCTCAGAACCTCGACATCTCTGGTCGCACCAGTGGCCTGGAATCCAACATCGGCTACAAGATCGGTTTGAAGACCCAGACCGCCCAGGAATCGCGGGCACTGCTGGACAGCTCCGATGCCGCCTACCGCCTGCCCGGCACACCCGGGCATGGCATCCTGCTGGGCAGCGCCGGCGACCGCGCCGGTGAGCTGACGCAGTTCTACGCAGGCTTCACCGGCGCGGCATACTTCCCGCCGGCCTCGGAGATCAGCGTCGAGCGCGCTCAGACTCGTTCCGACGATGGGGGATTCGTCGGGCCGCAGGCCTTCACCGCGATCGAGGCGCCGCTGCCGAAGGACACCAACGCCTCGGTCGAGGTGGTCAGCGAACCTGAGCGCACCGAAGAGGAACTCGAGGCGGCCCCGACCATCTTCACCACCGTCGTCGAGCTTCTGCGGAACTCGGGTTTCCCGGCGCCCTACCGGATGTGGCTGCCGCCGTTGGAAGTCAAGACCCTCGACGATGCCGAGCCCGCCCTGCGCGATTGGGCTGTGCCGGCCAATACCGCCCTGCCGCAGCTGCGTGTGCCGATGGGCATGTTCGACGATCCGGTCAAGCATGCCCAGCCGACGTGGACCATCGACACCGCCAACCAGAACGTCCTGATCCTCGGCGGTGCGCAGAAGGGCAAGTCCACCGCCCTCAAGACGCTGGCGTGCTCACTGGCGCTGCACAACACCCCCGAGCAGGTGCAGATGTATCTGGTCGACTACGCCGGCGGCGGCCTGGGCCCGCTGGCGGACCTGCCGCACGTTGGCGGGGTGGCCACCAGGTCCGAGCACGACGCCATCAACCGCATGCTCTCGCAGGTGCGCAGCTTGATCACCGACCGCGAGCGGATCTTCCGGGACAACAAGATCGGCACCATGGCCGACTACCGCAAGCTGCGAACCAACCCTGACCACCCGCTGCTGCGCGAGGATCACTACGGCGACGTCTACATCATGATCGACGGATGGGACGCAGCCGTGTCCGAAGGCCAGGTGCTGCAATACCGCGGCAATGAAGTTGAGTCGCTGATCGCAGGTGCTCTGAACTATGGCGTGCACCTGGTGATGTCGACAACGCGCGTCGTCGAGATGCGCGGTATCGAACCGCACATGGAAGCGGTCATCGAGCTGGACACCGATGAGTTCTCCCGCATCGACAACGCCCTGTCCAAGAACCGGCGCCAATCCCCGGGGCACGTCCTGGCCACAGGCTCAACCCTGCAGGGGCTCGTCGCGCTACCCCGCATCGACGGCATCCAGGATCAGACCTCGATCAACGAGGGCATGTCGGCGCTGGTGCGCCAGATTGCCGACCAGTTCGCCACCAGCTCGGCCGAACGTCTGCGCACGCTGCCCACCTCGCTGACCTACGACCACCTCGCCGAGATGGTTCTGGAAGCCGACCACCGAGCGGTCGAGAAAAACGGGGGAGTCTGGGACCCGCGGCGGCAGCTGCGCCTGGCCTTCGGCATCCAGGAGGAACGGCTCACCCCCGCCTACGCCGAGATGTGGCGCGAGCCGCACTTGCTCATCGCGGGCAACGCGAAGTCAGGCAAGAGCGAGGCGATCGGGGCCATCTACGACAGCATCACGCGCCGGTTCCCCGGCGGCGTCGATGAGGCCGCGGTCATCTTCATCGACCCGCGGCGCCGGCACCTGGGCAAGATCAGCGACAAGAACCTGTTCGCCTACGTCACCAATGACGACGAACTGGCCGCTGCGGTGGTCAAGCTGTGGGACCGCTACAACCTGGGAGCACGCGAGCTGCCCCCAGGCATCGACGCGAAAACGCGGGCGGCGCGTTCGTGGTGGTCAGGCCCGGAGATCTTCATGATCATCGACGACTACCACCTGTTCGCCAACACCAGGAACTTCGGGGACCAACCGGCGATCTTCAAGATGCTGCCGCAGCTGGAGAACGAGGCGTTGGCCAAGGGTTGGCACTTCGTGCTCGCCCGAGCAGCTGAAGAGTTCTTCATCGCGGTCAACAGGGACCCGATTCTGCGTCGCATGATCGGGGACGCGGCACCCACAGTGATGCTCTCGGGTAACAAGTTCGACGGTCAGATCGGTGATCAGAAGTTCGAGAACTTCGGCATCCCGGGCCGCGCCCGCTATCTGGAGTCAGGCTTCGCACGCAAGGGCAGAGTCCAAGCCGCGTGGTCGGGCATTCGGTACAGCGACGATGACAGCCTGGGCGACTGATGAAAACGCGACCGGCACCGCGCGGAACAGGAAAAAGTGCGACACCACCTCTTCACAATGGCGCTAGGCTGGTGCAAAGTTTTACCATCACAGGTAATATTGCCGCGGAAGCGCGATCCGTGGCACCAGGGGAATGAGGTTTGCTAGTGATCACCAACGTTGAAACCGCGGTCATGATGGCGAGCGTTGCCGATGTGGCCTCCAATGTGGCATCCACCGCGGGCGTCATCGCCGGCGGTGCGCCCGTCATCATGGCGCCAATTCCGGCTGGCACCGATGAGGCGTCCATGCTGGCCACCGCGAACACCAGCGCACAGTCGGCAGATCTGCTCGGCACCGCGTCCATGGGGTTCCTGGAGCTGGCGCGTTACGCGGGGACTCTGGGAGTCGTCGACGCCAGCTACACCATGGTCGACGCGGCCAACGGGACGCAGTACCTGTAACCGGGTACACGCCACGATCATGATTGCGGACGAGCAGCCTCAGACGCCCGGCACCTCAGTGTCCGGGCGCGATGAGCTGGCTGTCTGCTCAGCGTGGGGGAGCCGCTGGCGCGTTGCCCCTGAGGTGAATGTCGGTCGGTTGAAGGCGCATGCCGCAGGTGTCGGGGGAGGTGGCGATGTTCGGTCCTCCTGAGGTGATCACCGGCAGGTTGATGTCGGGCGCCGGCGCCGCTCCCATGGCGGCAGCCGCAACGGAATACACCGCCGCCGGCATCGCCTACGAGGTCTCCATCGACCGGCTTACCGCGCTGATGGCTTACCTGTCGGCTTCCTGGCAGGGCGAAGCCGCGATGGCCATGCAGCGCACTGTCATGCAGTTCATCATGGTCAATCGCATGCTGCAGGCGCAGGTCCTCGCACAGTCGGCGCGCACGGCCGCGCAGGCGGCGGCATTCACCGAGGCCTACACCACGATGGCCCAGATGGTGGAGATCGTGGAGAACCGCGTCACCACTGCCACCTTGCACGCGACCAACTTCCTGGGCTTCAACACTGTGCCTATCGGTGTCAAAGAGGGCCAGTACATGGAGATGTGGATGCGCGACGTCGCCGTGCAGACCAACTACCTGGCACAGACGGTCGCCAACACCACCCCGGTCCCCTTCACGAAGCTGCCCCCGCTGACCGGGGTGACCAGCTTTCCCCCCGTCATCACGCAGGCCCTCAACGCGGCGATGGCGGCCACCGACACGGTCCGGATGCAGGCAATCAAGGCGCAGAACGCAGCCGCGGTGCTCAAGGGCAAGGTCGGTGGCGCCGCCTCAGCGGCGGCGTGGATGGCTCAGCGCACCGCCGACGGCGCACAGAAGGCCGAGGCCCAAGCCGCTGTGACCCGGTTCCGTGAGAACGGCCTACAGCGTGAGGCGAACCGGACCGAAGACCAAATGGCCCAGCAGTTGGTACAGCAGATCCCGCAGCAGGCCGCGCAGATCGGTCAGACCGTGATGCAGGCGCCGCAGCAGGCGCTGCAACAGGGCCAGCAGATGGGCCAACAGTTCGCCTCGCAGATCAGCAACCTGATGAGCCAGGTGTCACCGGAGCACCGCCTGGAGCAGCCCGGATTTTTCGACACCCAGCCCAGCTCTTCCACGCTGGACCGGTTGGCTGGAAGCTCCGGCGGTGGCGGACTGGCCACAGCTGTCCGTGTGCCGGGCCTGTCCGGATTGTCCGGTGCGTCAACAGGATTCCGCTTTCCTGGCGGCTGGGATGGCCCCCTCCCGGGGTCGGCGCCCCCAGCGGCACCCGCTGCGCCCAGCAGCGGCGCTCCTGCGGCCCGCCCCGGTGGGTCGGGGATGCCCATGCGCCACGGCAACCGCCGTGACGAGGAGAAGGTGACGGTCAAACGTCCTGACACCGAACTCACTCCGATCTGGGGGTACGTCCCCGATGAGGACGAGTCCGTGTCGGCCGGCGCCTTGGTCTCAGAGAGGCAGACACCCGACACCCAGGAAACCAGTTAGATGGCAGCGCGCCTGCCCCCACACTTGCGCTCAAGGCTGTTCGGAGCGCGGCGCGCCATGGTGGCGTGTGAGTCCAGGAGCGGCAGCACCACCACCAGTTCAGAGAACACCACCACCATTTCAAAGAAACGGAGTTCGTTGTGAGTATGCCATTCAACATGGACATGGCTGTCCAGGCGGCACAGACCGCCAGCTTCCAGGGTCTGGTCGATTCGGCACAGGCCAACAACAAGCAGATGATGGTCGTCGCCGACAGCGCCATGACGGCCAACCGCGGCCAGATGTCGGCGTCGTTCCAGACGTGGATCAGCGATGTCCACCAGGTCGCCACCAGCAACAACGTGGTGCTCGACCAGATCCGCGAGGCGCTGCAGTTCGGTCTCGGCTCGACCGACAACCAGGAATCCTCCGCCGCCGCGGACTTCCAGCAGATCACGGGTGTCGTCAGCCCGTTCCACTAGCCCGCGCCGACACCTGATCACCCAAAACCACTGACACACAAGGAGACAACACATCATGGCCGGAGACGAAGTTCACTACAACTATCCGCTGATGGAATCGATCGCCGGGCAGCTGCAGACCTGCGGGACCACCGCGCAGGGCCTGCTCGATGCTGGCCGGGCGAACAAGCAGACCCTGCTGGGGAGCTTCCACGGCGACACCGCCAACACCTTCCTGGACTGCTTCACCAAGTTCGAGGGTGTCTGCCAGGACCAGATCGAGGTCGTGCAGCGGGGCGTGAACTCCTACCACAACGGCATCCAGGGGATGCAGGGAAACGAGAAGCAGATGATGGGGTACTTCCCCGGCTGATCTGCTTTCAGCACCGTCGAGGACAGGGCGCCTCGATCCATCGAAATGGGTCGAGGCGCCCTGTTGCGTCACCGGCCGAAGGCCGAGCTGAAAAGCGTTCTCGCGCAGGCAGAATACGGTCCCGGCGCGGGTAGCATCGGCGGCTATGGCGAAAGACATCCTGGCGGCCGCGCATCTGAGTGTGGACTCGGCGCTGTTCATCAAGCGACTGATGGGCATCGACAGCATTTCCCCGGTACTGGCCCTGATGGAGAACGTCTACTACCCCCAAGACCAGGCCGCCGTCGACGATGTCACCGTCCCCATCCTGATCGACGCCGGACTGATCGACATCAACGGCAATGTCGACCCGACGCTGGCCTCCTGGATGAGGGTGCTCGAACGCCCCGACATCGAGGTCACCCTGCGCGCACTGCAGGAGGACCGGATGCGGCGCGCGGTCGTCGCCCGCCAGGGGGACACACACGTGATGGCGCTGCGGCGCAACGACGAGCTGGTGATCCAGGCCGTGTGGTCGACCAGTGAATCCCTCGACGACGTCGTGTCCACGCCGATCTGGTCGGCGATGCGTGAGACAGAAGAGGTGCTCGCCCCGGCGCCGGCGGAATTCGAAACCGTCACCCTGCCCCTGGAACAGATCGCCGAGCTGTCTGCGTCCGCGACGCCGGGAGACATGATCCGCGCCTTGCGCGGGGAACTCGGGGTCGACGTACAGACCGCCAAGATCCTCAACGAAGTCTCGGCCTACACCGGTCAGCGCTGCGAGATCGTGATGCGGGAGAACCGCGGCATTCAAACAGTCGATACCAAGGCCGGTGTCTTCGTCGCCGACACCTCCTACGGGCGAGTGCTCTCCGCGGTAGGCAAACAGGGTCCCCGCCTGTGGGTGACTTTCGGGCCCGGCACCTACGTGCGGTTCCGGGCGGCGATGTCCGATCTAGTGCAGCTCACACCGAGCCGGGATTGGTTCGCTGCCGGGGGTTCGGCGCGGTGACGGGACGTGACATCAGTGCAGGAAAATGGGTGCCCGGCGGCGCCGATTTCGCCCATTTTGGTGCGCTAGTGTGCTGGTGAACGCTGGGAGAATGGCCCTGGGGCACGCCCAGGGTGGCAGCTGTCAAACGACCGGACGATATGCCGGTCACCACGATTCATTTTGCGGGGAGAGGTGAGCCGAATGGCTGAAGACGTCGATACGGGCAACGGCCGGCACTGGTCGGAACCGGAGACTCCTGCAGAGTCCACGCAGTCCGCACCATCGGAAAGCAGTGGCTTGGCACCAGAATCCGGTGCCGCGCCGGAAGATCTGCCGGGCCCGCCGCCCACGATGATCGCGCCGGCCGGCGCTGGCGACTGGTCGGCGCGCCCGGACACGCCGCCGCCGGCACCGCCGGCTCAAGGGCGAGACCGGTTCGGGCCCGATGCCACGGCTACACCGCCGCCGCCGTCGCGTCCTCAGCCGTCGTGGGGTCAGCCCCCGGCGCAGAACTCGGCGCGCCCCAACGGTGCACCCGCGCCGGCACAGTCAGGTCCCGCCCAGTGGGGAGCGCAGCCCGCAGCTCCCGCCCAGCAGTGGGGCCAGCCGACTGCGACGCCTCAGGCGCAGCGGCCGGGCCCGGCGATGGCGCCGCGGCGTCCACAGCAGCCGCAGCCGCCGCAGGGCGAGCAGTTCCGAGGCTCCGAGGAAGCGACCAATCAGCACGGCCATTTCCGCCCGTCGGAGATGACCGCGCAGATCCCCGTGGTCCCCGATCAGGAGCGTGGCCGCCAGTCAGTCCCCGATCGCGAACAAGCGGTCGGACGTCAAGCCGAGCCGGATCAGTACCGGCGGGCCAACGCGCCGATTCAGGCGGCCTCGGCCGGCATCCGCCAGGAGCTGATCGTGGCGGCCAACGAGGAACGCACGCCGGTCGCCAACACCGGCTGGCGCGGCGCGACCAACAAGGCCGGGTTCAAACTCAAGCCCAGCAAGAAGGAGCAGCGCCGCCGCGATGTGTATGCGCGCATCCGCGCACCCAAGGACACCATGTACGCGATCGCCGTGCTCACCCTCAAAGGCGGGGCCGGTAAGACGACGGTGACCGCCACGCTGGGGCAGACCTTCGCCAAGTACCGATCCGACGGAATCCTCGCCGTGGACGCCGACCCGGACGCCGGTGACCTGCCCTCGCGCACCGCGGTGCATCCGAACAACCTGTCGATGATGGAGATGCTCGACACCGAGTCCAACGATCTGCGCCAGCACGATCAGGTGCAGCGGTTCCTGTCCACCACCGACACCGACCTCAATGTGCTGGCCAATGGGTGGCGCCCCGACGGCGAACGGGTGCTCGTTCCCGAGGACATCAGCGATGTCTACGAAATCGCCTCGCACTACTACAGCATGTTGCTCTGGGACGGCGACAAGGCCCTGAACTCCGCAGTCGTGCGCGAGATGCTGAACAGGTCCAATGCCCTTGTGCTGCTTGTGGAAGCGTCCCGACCCGGTGCAGAAAAGGCCGGGTATGCCATCGACTGGTTGCGCAATCACGGCTATCAGGGCCTGTTGGCGCGCACCGTCGCCGTGATCAACGAAACCACGGCCAACACCCGCTTGGATGTGGAGAAGCTGACCACGGTGCTGGCGCGCCAGCAACTCAAGATGCACCACATTCCCTTCGACCCGCATCTCGATGAGGGCCTCTTCGTGGACCTGGACAAGCTGAAGAAGAAGACGCGGCGGAAGTTCGAGGACCTCGCAGCGATTCTGGCCGACGACTTCTCCGTGCCGCAGCCGCCGGCGCCGGTCGCCGCGGCTAGCTAAATATCAAGGGAGACAACCAATGTCAGTCGTCTTGCCGCTTGAATCTTTGCCCGCTGATCCGAGCGGTCAGCCAGAGAGCAGCACCACCACCGTTGCGGCGGTTCCCGAGCAGATCCGCGTAGCGATCCACGTAGGCAACTACAACGTCGACACCTCGCTGGCCGCGCACGCTCCGCTGTCGATCGTCATGGAAGGGCTGGTGCCGTTCCTGTCCGACACTCTGCGCAGCGAAGGGTTGGCCGTCGACTTCACCACCACGGGGGTCTACACCCTTGCCCAGGAAGGCGGGATGCCGTTCGCGCGGACACTGTCGCTGGCCGAAGCGGGTGTCCTCGACGGCGCGCGGCTGCTGCTGCGCGAGGTGCACTCGACAGAAGTGTTCAAGCCGATCATCGAAGACGGCAGCGACGCGCTGGCTGAGTTCAACGCCGTCAAGTTCGCCTCCTTCACCGCCGATACCGCGCGGGTGCTCGGGCTGATCGCCATCGTGGGAGGCGCTGCGCTCACCGCGGCCCTGACCATCGCGGCGTGGTGGTCCACCCCGTCGAACGTGTGGTGGGCGCCGCCTGCCGGCGCGCTGACACTACTGGCGATCATCGGCGCCATCGTCGCGTCGCGCCGCTCGAACCGGCCGGTGTCCTACGTTGCCGGCATCGCCGCGATCCCGCTGGCGTTCTCACTGGGGTGGGTGATCGTACCGGCGTATGAGAATTCGCCGGGCCACTGGACGGCGGCGAATTTCTTCGCTGCGGCGTTCACCGTCGCCGCGGTGTCGCTTATTGTGCTGTGGCTCAGCGGCATTGGTATCAGCGTGCACACCGCGGTGGTGACGCTGGCGGTGACCGGTGCGGCCGCGGCCGGGGTGCGCACCTTCACCGAATTCGACATGCGCCAAATCGGCACGGTCGCGGTCGTCGTCGGAATGATCCTGGTGGCCCTGGCGCCAGGTATGGCCCTCTCCCTTGCCGGGGTCAAACCGCCGAGCCTGCCGGTACCGGGTGAAGACATCGACCGCACCGAACTCGACGAGGCGGCCATGGTCGTCGAAGTGTTCGACGACGGCAACGATGTGCGCACGGTGGCGCTCTCCGAGGACGAGGACGCCCAGCTCGAACGCCGAGCGCGGGTCTCCAACAAGTACCTCACCGGTCTGTTGGTCGCCGCGGTGGTGACTATTGTCGCCGGAGCGATCGTGGCCACCGAGCCTGCAACGCACTACTTCTGGGGTGAAGTCGCCGTCGCGATCCTGTCGATCCTGGTCCTGGTGCTGCGCGGGCGCTCCCTGCCTGATCGCGCGCACGCGATCACCTTCTTCGTCGGCGCGTTCATCTTGCTGGTCGGGTTCACCCTGACGATCATCACCGGCACGTCCAATGTGATCGCCGAGATCAGCGTCGTCGGCGGGGTGGCGCTGGTGACGGTCTTGGCCGCGCTGGCCGGGATGATGCTGCCCGGGCGGATCAAGTCGCCAATCCCGCTGCGGCGCATCGAGTATCTGGAGTTCACGGCGAACATGGCGGTGGCCATGCTGGCCTTCTGGATCGTCGGGGCCTTCGCGTTCTTCCGGAACCTGCTGTGACCGCGCGCGCCGTGCTCGCCGCCACGCGCACCGCGGCCGCCCTGGCCGCGGTGACCGCGCTGGTCGCCGCGACGCCGCTGGGAACTGCCGGCGCGGTGACCCCGCCCAATCCTGATGTGGCTGCCGCGCCGCCGGACGGGCCGCCAGGGCCCGACGGGCCCATGCGCAAGAACGGGGCGTGCGTGGTCGGTGGGGTTCTGCCCAACTCCGATCTGGCCAAGACCCCGCCGCCGTTGACGTCGCTGCAGATCGAGCAGGCACACAAGTTCTCCACCGGCGCCGGGGTCATCGTCGCGGTGATCGACACCGGTGTGCGCCCTCAGCCTCGGTTGCCCGGCATGATCGCCGGGGGTGACTACGTGGACCCCGGCACGGGTGCCAACGGATTTGAGGACTGCGAAGGGCACGGAACGATCGTCGCGGGCATCATCGGCGCGGCGCCGGCGCCTACCGACGGGCTGATCGGTGTGGCACCCAACGCGCAGATCCTGGCCATCCGTCAGACGTCGCTGGCGTACATGCCCGAGAACATCTCGGCAAATCCCGACGATCCCAACAGCTCTCGGACCGCAGGGGACATCCGGACACTGGCCCGGGCGATCGTGCACGCCGCCAACATGGGCGCACGCGTCATCAACGTCTCGGTGGTGTCGTGCGTGAAGGTGAGCACTCCGATCGACCAGGCGATCCTGGGCGGGGCGTTGAAGTACGCCGTGGAGGTCAAAGACGCTCTCGTCGTCGCTGCGGCCGGCAACGTCAATGCCTCCGTCGATTCCGGCGCCGGCAACCAGAGCTGCAAGAGCAACCCCGAGGCCGACCCCACCCGACCCGACGATCCGCGCAACTGGGGTGGGGTGAGCGTGGTGTCGACGCCGTCATGGTTTGACGACCTGGTGCTCTCGGTCGGGTTCGTCTCGCCCGAGGGGGTGCGCGCAGAGAACTCCATGGCTGGACCGTGGGTCGACGTGGCCGCACCCGGATCAGGCATCGTGTCGCTGTCCTCCAGCGGTGAGGGCGTCATCAACGGCGTCCCCGGGGAGGAAGCGGGTCTGGTGCCGATCGCCGGGACGTCGTTCGCGGCGGCCTACGTATCAGGAACCGCGGCGCTGCTGCGCTCACGGTTCCCACAGATGACCGCCCGTGAGGTGGCGACGCGGATCATCACCACCGCTCACGCTCCCGCCCGCGGAGTCGACAACGTCGTGGGACGCGGGCTCATCGATCCCGTCGCGGCGCTGACCTACGAGATCCCGATCGAGGGCGCACCCGCAGTGACCGTGCAGGCTGCTGAGCTGTCGCTGCCCAAACGCCCGCCACCACCGGATTCCGCGCCGAAGTGGATCGCGGCGATCGCCATCGGGGCGATGGCAGCCGTCGTGGTCGTGGTCTTCATCGTCGTGGCGGCGACCGGTACTCGGCGAGGGAGGCAGTGATGGCGACTGTGGCGCGTCCCCGGGGGCGCTGGATCCGGCTTCCCATGGTCTCGGCGCTCGTCTATGGCATCGCGGTGTGGGTGGTCGTGGCGTTCACCATGTCCAAGCACCTGCCCGTGTGGGCGGCTGTGCTGATCCTGCTGGTCGCGGCGATCGGACTGTTCATCCCGATCCGCGGCCGGGTCGTTCTCGTCGAGTGGTTCGGCGTCGTCTGGTCGTTTCTGCGCCATCGGCGCCAACCGCTGCCGCCGGCGCTGACGCCGGCCACCGACATCAACGTCATCTCCGGCAACGCCGGAGTGCGTTGGGATGGGCATACGTTGGTCGCCGCGGTCGAGGTCGGCCCGACACTGGCTTTGAACACCGAGGCCGGAGGACGGTCGTTCGGCGGCAGCGAGCTGCCTCTGGAGCTGGTGGTCTCGCTGATGAGCCAATACGGGCTCAACATCGACATCGACGTCGTCGAGGCGGGCTGCCACGTTCCGCCAGGGACTGCGTATCGGACCGTGTACTCGCAGTTCGTGGGTCCCCGGCGCCTCGTCGGGCAGCGCCGTACGTGGTTGGTGTTGCGGCTCAATGACTTGGACAACCTCAGCCGCATCGTGGAACAAGGTCCCTCGCGTAGCGCTGGGCCCAAAGCGCTGGCAGCCGCGGCGCACCGGGTGGTGCAGCGTCTGCAGCAGGAGCAGCATCGGGCACATGCACTGTCGGCCGAGGAACTCGACGCCATGGGGGACGTGCTGTTAGCGCCGGTAGGGGCGGTCGACAACCAGGAGAAGTGGTCCTACATCCGGTCGGGCCCGAACTTCATCACCACCTACGTCGGTAACCCAGAACTGTTGGCTCACGGCCAATTCGACCAGTGGTGGTCCTGGCGTACCGAAGAGACGGTCACCGTGATCCGCCTGACCGGTGCAGGTGGTGTCTCCGAGGTCCAGGTCGGTGTGCTGGTCCGCTACGTGCACCACGGCAAGGCCTACAAGCCGCTCGCGGAAGCGAAGTTGGCCCGCCCCACCGGTATTCAGCGCAAGATGCTCGATGCGGGGCTGCCGGGCGGGGATCGCAGCTTGGAAGCGACGATGCCGACAGTGGCGTTCTCAGCGGTTCGCGACGTGCGCGTCCCCATCGGCCCATCCGGGCAGATTCTCGGCCAGATCGATGAGGGAACCCTTGTCGCCGTGCCGCTGTGGGATCAGTCAGGATCGCCCAAGCGGCGCCGCATCGACGCGCGTGTAGGGCCAGAAGTGGCTCGGCAGTTGGTTTTGCGCGCCGTGGTCACCGGTGCTGTGGTCGCCATCCATACCGATGACCGGCAGCGCTGGGAGAGCCTGGTGGCCACCGTCGACGACGACCGGCGGCTGTTCTACGCCACTGCCGGTGCGCGTACCTGTGACGTCGCGATCTTCGACGGGCGCACGGTCACCACGGTGCCCGCGCGCACGGTGTTGCGGCTGCTGGGCCCGGACGCGGCCGGCGGCGGCGCGGACATGACCATCGTCGAAGGCCCCGGACAGGTGCTGGAGGTGTCGATCAACGATGCCGAGCCGGTCAGCATTCTGACCATCCGCACCCGTGAAGAGGATCGGTACCTGGGCCTGGGCTCCGACCAGATCCAGCAGCCGCGGCGCACAGTGTCCACTGCGCCGGTGCTGACGCGTACCCCGCGTCGAGCTGCAGAGGTGCGGATGCCGGCGCCTGCGCCGGTGCCGGATCCGGTGGCTCCGAGCGCCCCGGCCCCCTGGGCGCCGCAGCCGCCGGTGCAAGCACCTGTGCCGGCGGGCGACCTGGCCACTGCCGGGACCAACGGAAACCATGCCGACAACGGGTCCAATGGAGGTGGCCGGCACCGCGACCTTGGTGGGCCGCAACGAGTTCCGCGCAGCCAGCGCACAGCGGAGTCGCCCCCGCCGCCGGCCCCGCGGCGCCCGCCGCGCAACTTCCCGCCTCCGCCGGGGAAGTAGTAGTCCGACAGCAACAGTGCCCGCCACGAAAGATCGTGGCGGGCACTGTGCTGCGTGGAAGGGCCTATCCGGCCTTGAGGTGGGTGGCCGCGCGCAGCTGGGCGTGGCGGGCCTTGGTCTGCTCGTCGAGGTCGTAGGACAGTCGCAGGCATCGAGACGCTTCGGCGCGTTGCTCGCTGCTGGCGGCGGGATGCCACCACACCTCAGCGGCGTAGTCGGCCGCGGTGCGGGCGTATTGCCCGCGGCGCCACTGTTCGGCTTCGGCGTTGGCCTCGCAGAGCGCGGCAAGGGCCGCGCTGAGGGCGCCGGCCGGCGAGGTCAGATCTTCGGCGCGGGGGCTCATTGTCCAATCGTATTGCCGTGTGCAGGGCGAAAACCGGTCCGCGGCCGGTCGGATTTCGGTCGAAAAAGGGTGGGCGGGAGCGGCGTGTCGACGCTGGGTGTTCCCGGTGGGGCGGTGAGATGAGTCGAGCGCCGGGGCCTGCCGCGTGCACGAGTGATGCACGGTTCTTCCACGCAGGACGTTAGAGGCCCGTGAAAACAACCTCCATTGTTCGTGAAAGTGGGGGCGCGTGTCGCGCACAATGTGTGTGAATTATGCTTTGACCTGCGATGACGGTATGGCCCCAGGTCGCTGCAAGTTTTTTGCCTCGGTAGAGGCATTCCCCCAGTCTCGGAAGGTTATGATTTGCGCATGCCAAAGACTCCGAAGCTGGTCCGGGCGCTAAATTCTCCGCCCGTGGTCATCGCTATTGCCATGCGCAAGGGCGGCGTCGGTAAGACCACCACAGCGGTGAACCTCAGCTACGAACTGACCCGGCTGGAGGTATTCGACGAAGCCGAAAAGATCACCCGACCCATCCGCGTCCTGCTGATCGACGTCGACCCCCAGGCCAACGCCACCTCGGGTCTGGGACTCGAGATCCCCCCGGACGGCGATCCGACCCCGACCATGTTCAACGTTCTGCACCCCGAGAAGCACCGCAGGCTGCCGCTGAACGACGTCATCCAGGGCACCGAGTACGGGGTCGACGTCGCGCCGTCGCGCGAAGCCCTCGACGAGCTGGATAAAGGCCTAGGCCCCGGCGGGCAGATGCGCCTGCGCCGTGAGGTGGAAATGCTGCCCGCCTACGACTTCGTCATCATCGACTGCCGGCCCACGCTCAACGAACTGGCCGCCTCGGCCTTGTCGGCGGCCTCCTGGGTATTGGCCACCGTGGGCACGGGTCCCGATGAGGTCGCCGCGCTCGCCTCGCTGGACGCGGCCGTGGAGAACGTGGACCTCAACAATCCCGGCATCAAGATCACCCATGTGCTGCTCACCAACTACATGAGCGGCTCGCGCGCGACCAAATCAATCCGCCGCGCCGTCGAAGATGCTTGGGAGAAAGAGTATCTGGGATACATCTCCCGGACCATCCGAGTCACCGAGGCCAAGGCGCACAGACAGCCGATTTCGGTCTACGACCCGGGTTGCACTGCTGCAGAAGACTATCGGCGTGTCGCACAGCGCATCGCGGAGGAAGGACTGATGACCAATGGCCGCTAAGGATGCCATGCCGCTACCCAATCCCCGGGGGCGGGCTGTGTCGCCGGATGCCGCGCGAGGCCGTGGTGGTGTCGCCCCCGCACCGGATCTGCGCGCGGCGCCGCAACCGCACTCCGCGGGCAACCCCGTCGCCGATATGGTCGCTCACGACCCGGCGCTGGAGCAGCTGCGTAACCGCAAGGTCAAGCGCACGGGGATGAACGTTCACATCAACACCCACGTGTCGAACGCGTTTGCTGCATTTATCGACGAGTACGACTTGCCGAAGGGGGATGCGGCGTCGCTGGCGATCCAGGAGTTTCTGGAACGGCGCGGCGTGAACATTCCCGGTGTTGCGAGGGCGCTTCCGCCGCCAGTTGTCGCCGTGCCTGACATGGGCGAGGCTCATCCCAGCAGTGGCGGTTCGGCCACCGGTGGATAGGGTAGTGGTTGCTGTAGGTGGGCGAGGTGGGGGTTTGTCCCAGTGGCATCAACGCAGAATTGGATAAGCGATGACCAACCAGGTGGACAAACTGACCGACGATCTCGAAGCCGGCGTTGTCGGCGACGACGACGCTGATATGGCCGATTCGGCGCAGCTGGTGCGCACCGAGCCCGCCAAGACGGAGATCGATCCGCCGCATGTGGCGACAGAGTTCTTCGCCCAGCAATTCCAAGACTTGGTGAGCACGACCAAGGTCCGGATGCTCGACACCGACCGCGTCAAGAAGCTCACACCGTTGGGCATCCAACGACTGTTGAAGAAGCAGGCCCCCGACCTGCCGGTCTCGCAGACCCAGATCTACCGCTACTTCCATGGTGAGGCTCCGCCGCGCCTGGACGTGGTCTACGAGCTGGCACGTCTGTTCGAGGTGGCGCCGACCTACTTCGTCGAGGGATCCAACGAAGAAATGCCCACCGTCGCTGAGGCGAAGTCCACGCGCAGCGCACAGAAGGGCAAGGCTGCGATCGATCCGCCGCACGTGGCAACGGAGTACTTCGCCAAGCGATTCCGTGCGCTGGCGGCCAGCATGAACGTGCGCATGCTCGACACTGACCGCGTCCGCAAGCTCACTCCGCTGCGGATTCAGCAGTTGCTCAAGGAGCAGGCTCCCGACCTGCCGGTCTCGCAGACGCAGATCTACCGCTACTTCCATGGTGAGGCTCCGCCGCGCCTGGACGTGGTCTACGAGCTGGCGCGGCTCTTCGGTGTGCCACCGACCTTTTTCGTGCCCGAAGAGTTTCTGCCCCAGTAGCAGCTGATGGCCATGTATCGGACCCGCGTCCGATACGGCTGTATTGATGTTGTGAAAAGCAACCCCTGTGCGACAGGCGATTCCGGGCATTTGTGGCCATAGACTGAGGCTCGCAACTCCGGCATGAGCTTCCAGGGTCTTTGGCAAGAGGTTTCCCGGTTCGCGGTGCGGCAACGTGCCACATGCCGGAGTTGCTTTTACTTCCAGCGGTTTTCACGCGCTGGGCGGTGAGGGAGGCAACGGACGTGGACAGCGAACAGGACGCCCTCCGTGCCCATGTACGCATGCGCCTGGCGTTCTGGCAGGCCCAGGACCGCCGCAGCATCACCACCGGCCCCAGCTGGTTGTGGCGGGGTCAGCACGTGGCCCCGTTGCGCCAGTCAGACCTCAGCGCCGGCACCGCCGAACTGATCGCCCGCCGCCGCACCGCCGGCACACCCACCGCGGCGCTCTTTGACCCGAGCGGACCGCGGCGCCGCCGGCTGCCCCGCTGGGCCTCGATGCGCGCCGCGGCGTGCTGGGCCGTGGCGGCCGCGGCCTGGGCGCTGGTGGCCCTGATCAGTGCCCGCGCGAGCGATGACCGCGCCGGCATCGGCGCCGCGGCCGGATGGGGTGCGCTCCTGTGTGCCGGGGCTGCCCTCGGCGTCTTCGGCCTGGCCCTCTGGGCGCGCCGCGATCCTCTGAACCTGAATGCTGCACAAGTCGACGAGGTCGATGCCGCGCGCCGCGTCCTGGAATGGAATCCACTGGCCGGCGCCGGGCCGATCACCCCCGGCGGTGGCTACCTGCTCGAAGGCATCGCCGTGGTGGAGGACCTGATGGCCAGCCCGGGCTGGGCGCTACCGGGGGCAGACATAGTGCGGTTGCGCTTCGATCCCGACGAGGAAATCTTTCAGATCGCGCGCGCCGCGTACTGCCTGGACGCGCATGATTCGGGCTCGGCAGCACTGGGGCAGCCGTTCGTAGTCACGGGCTTGGGCAATGCGGTGCTGCGCACCGAGCGGAGATTCCTCACCGAGGCGCTGCTGGGCAGGCTCATCGTGCTTCACCGGTGTGTGTCGACGCTCAGTGAGCTGCAGCAGCGCCGCGATCAGGTCACCTCGACAGCGGACCCCTCGGTGGCCAGCGGCGCGCTGTTCACCGCGGTGGTGGAAAACGAACTGGCCGCCGCCGCCCTCGACGATCTGAACACCGACCTTCTGGCGATGACGCAGGCCTACGAGAACATCGGGGCTTCGGCGAACAGCCAGTACAGGAAGTAGCGCTTCACCAGCGCAAATGGCAGAGCCCCCAGGCGGGCCCGCTGCCGGCAGGGTCCCCGCCGGCACCCGCGCTCGGCGAGGGCTTCCGGCAGGGACGTGCTATCGCCGCAGGCCACAGCGCATCCGGCGAGATGGCAGGCCGTCCGCACCACCTGACACTCGCCAAAACTCCCCATCACAGATAATTACCCATAAGCGGGAAAGCTATTTGTCGTAGTCAGCGGCTAATCTTGCCCCTACAGATGTGCAAATCGTAACCGTTTGGATTTGCAGATTCAGGGACGCGAAAGCGACTGGCCTGGGGAGGTAGATGCGATGTCTGAAGCAGCCGTGATCGAGCTGATCGCCACGTTGGGGGCACCCCAACCGATCGACGAGGACTGGGCCGAGAAGGCGCGGTGCCCGGAGACCGACCCCGAAGCGTTCTTCCCGAGAAGGGCGGCTCGACCAAGGAAGCCAAGAAGGTCTGCCAGCGCTGCCCGGTCATCGAGGAATGCCTGCAGTACGCGCTCGACAACGACGAGCGGTTCGGAGTCTGGGGTGGGCTGTCCGAACGTGAGCGCCGCCGCCTCCAGCGCGGTCTGGACCCCAACAGGGCCACCGATGGCGAGATCGCCGAGCCGCACGCTCTGCCGGCGATCGCCGCCTCGGCCGAGGATTACCAGGACGCGAGGTTGGCAGGATGACCCGGCCCGCGCAGCGGTCCGCCGGCCGTGACCTGATCCCCGGCCTCGGCGAGGATCAGCCTCCCGCCGAAGTGATCGACGCCTACTGGATGGCGGTCGACCTGGCGGCCTACGGATGGCATCCCAAGCGCCTGGAGTTCGACGCTAACACCGCGACTGCCTTCGTCACGGTGCACACTCCGACACGGCGCACTGTGACTGTGAGCTGGGATCTTCGCGGCAATCGCAAAGCGCGCCAACAGGTTCCCGGCCAAGGCGCAGCGCATCGGCTGATCGGGCTCGCGCGTGCGGTGGCGAGCCTGGGACAGAGCGACGCTGAAAGCGGCGACGACTGGCTGACCCAGCTGTGCTGGTTGGTCCAGCTGCACGTGGGTTCTCCGCACCGCCATCACGGCAACTGGCGGTGCAGCGATCCGCTGCCCACCCTGGGATCCAACGAGCAGCCGATGTCCCGGGGCCGTTCGGCCGCGTGGCTGATGGCCCGCCTGGTCGCCAAGTACGGCTGGACGGTGCGACATCTGGGCGAAGACATCGCCGGAGGCGGATTCATCGCCGACATTCCCGGCGATGTGTGCGCCATCTTCCCGGCCACCATGGACTACGACGGCACCGCAGCGGCCGCGCTGGCCCGGTTGATCCCGACGCTGCAGGCCCCCGATATCGAGCTGCTGGCCCACCGTCTTGACTACCGGGCTCTGTGGGCGCAGCGGCATTCGACCGGAGGCGCGCGGCGATGACCGCGCCCGCAGCCCTGATCGTGCCCAAGGCGTGGGTGCCCGACTACGTGCATGGCTCACTGCGACACTGGGATCCGAGCACGGACATCAGCTGCGGGTGCCGCCGGGCGCACGGCAATCAGGTCATCCACTGCGTCGGCCGGATTCAGCACTTACTCGACGTCGCGTTCGGGCGCGCTCCGCGATCGCGGTGCGGAGTGCGGCTCATCCAGGAACGCCCCACAGCACTGCTGGAGGACGGTGCACCGTTGTGCCCGGCGTGCGTGGCCATCACTCATCCGCCGGCGGCGACAGTCGAGGTCTTCAACCACCGAGCCGACCCACAGAACGTTGCACGATGAGCGCGCCCCGGCTGGACTCCGAGCTGGTGCGCAAGCACATCCTGGACACCCTGGCAGCAGCGGAGGGCGAACTGACCACCGCCGCGATCCGGCAACTGCTCTTGTCGTGGGCGCCACGGCTGATCAACGAGATCGTCTACCGCAACCTCGTCATCCTCGAACAGCGCGGCCAGGTCCGGCGCCTGCGACTGCCCGGCCGACGCCACGTCGCCTGGGCGCTGAACACCACCAAACCCCAACCCGCCACCGTGACGGAAGGACAACGCCGATGACCGCACCAGAAGTCCCCGAGCCCTACGTCCTGGCGGTCCCGGTCGCCGACATCTTCGCCGACCACACCTACCAGCGCCCGCTGGATCCCCAACGGGTCCAGCACATGGCGGCCACCTTCGACCAGCGGCTCCTCGGCGTCATCGAGGTCTCCGACCGCGGGGACACATCCAGTCCCCGATACGCCGTCGTCGAAGGCCAACACCGTTGGGCGGCAGTGGCACTGCGCGATCCCGGCGCGGCGATCGCCGCCCGTATCCACAGCGGACTCACCATCGCCGAGGAGTCACAACTGTTCCTGGGCATCGACATCAACCGCCGACGGCTGACCACGTTCAACCGGTGGAAGGCGCGTCGTGCTCAACAGGACCCCGAGGTGACCGCCATCGAGGCGACCGTGGCCAGCGTGGGGCTGCGTGTCGAGGAAGCGCCCAAGGACGGGAACCTGCGCTGCACCGGGATGCTGGAGAAGATCGCGCGTAGCGGCGGCGGGCACGCGCTGCTGCGGGACAGCCTGCGCCTGCTGCATCAGACCTGGGGGGCGCAGCACAGCGCTTACGATGCGCCGCTGGTCGGCGGGATGGCCGTCTTCCTCGACGCCTTCGCCCGTGCGGAGTACTTCGACTGTGAGGTCCTCGTCGACGCCCTCATCGACCTCACCCCAGAGCAGGTGAAGTTCTACGCCAAAGCCAAGAAGGCCGGCGGCAAGCACGGCGGCGGCGCGCTGCCCAAGTTCGTCGCGATCGCCCTGCACGAACGTCACGCCCTGCACCAGCGCGCCGGTCAGAGGTTGGCCATGCCGGCGGGCTTTCGGGGCACGCTGCGCGCGCCCGGGGTGAGCACCACACGAGCGTCGGGTGCCGCCGCGGCATAACCCGTTGCGGGGACATGTCGTCACCGCAGTTCAGCGACCCAAATATCGGCCGCAGCGACGGAAACGGCCCGCCGGGCCGGTACTCACCCGGTAAGGCGAACGGGAAGGAGCCACAATGGGCCACACAGCCACCCAGGCGCGACGAGCACCCAGCGCCGGTGCCACCGGGCCGCAGTGCGTCATCCCCAACTGCAGCATCGACGTGGAGCTGTGGGGCGACACGTGCGCGGACTGCCTGCGCGCCTTCGGGGCCCACCTGCGACCCAGCGCCGCGCCTCCGCTGAACCACCAGCAGATCCTCGAACGCGACAGCTACGTCGATCGCGCCCTGGCCCTGCAGCGCCAGGTGAGGGACGGCCACCGGCGCGGTAGGGCCACCGCGAGCCCGGCGCCGCGGCGGGGGAGGCGTGCGTGACCGCCCTGGAGGAACGGCCGGCCAGAGCCGCCGCGAGAGCTGACGACAGCGCCGACTACGGCCGGCTGCCGCCGCACGACGAGAGTGCCGAGCAGTCCGTGCTCGGCGCGATGATGCTGAGCAAGGACGCGATCGCCGACGTCCTGGAAGCCCTGCGCCCCGGGGACTTCTACAAACCGCGACACCAGATCGTCTTCGACGCCATCCTGGATCTCTACGGCCGCGGAGAACCCGCCGACGCTGTCACCGTGGCCGCCGAACTCGATCGACACGGGACACTGCAGCGGGTCGGGGGAGCGCCCTATCTGCACACGCTGCTATCGGTGGTGCCGACCGCGGCCAACGCCGGCTACTACGCGCGCCTGGTCGCCGAGAAGGCCGTGCTGCGCCGCCTGGTGGAAGCCGGCACCCGCGTGGTGCAGTACGGCTATGCCGGCGCCGAAGGCGCTGAGGTCGCCGACGTCGTCGACCGGGCCCAAGCCGAGATCTATGACGTCACCAACCATGAGCGTCGCGACGACTATGTGGCGTTGGCCGACCTGCTGCAGCCCACGATGGACGAACTCGACGAGCTGTCCAACAACGGGGGCCTGGCCACCGGTGTGCCCACCGGGTTCATCGACCTCGACGAGTTGACCAACGGCCTGCACGGCGGACAGATGATCACCATCGCCGCGCGCCCCGGCATCGGTAAAGCGCTGGCACTCAACACCATTCTTCCTACCCCGTCAGGGTGGACGACGATGGGTGAGGTGAAGGTGGGCGAGGAGCTGCTCGGCGCCGACGGCCGACCCACCCGCATCGTCGCGGCCACCGAGGTCCTCTACGGCAGGCCCTGCTATGACGTGGAGTTCTCCGACGGCACCGTGATCACCGCCGACGAGCAGCACCAATGGCCCACCCGCGGCGGCATCGTCATCACCGCCGACCTGCAGCCCGGCGAGACAATCCCCACCACGGCGCCGGTGGAGCTGCCCGAGATCGTCGAGCCCGACGATGACCCGCACACCGTGGGCCGCTGGCTGGGCGGAGACCTCGGTGTCGAACTGCGCGGCTATGACACCGTCGTCACGCGCTACCTGCGTGGCTCGCTGCGTCAGCGCCGCGAGATGCTGCGGGGACTCCTGCTGGCCAGCACCGTCAAGGGTGGGCCTGGGGACAGCTTCACCATCATCGCCGGGTGGCGGCTGCCCGAAGACCGCAGCTTGGCAGTGGACCTGCTGTGCTCGCTGGGCTTCGTCGTGGCCCCCGGCTGGGCGGGATCACCGATCCACGTGGTCGCCGGAGATCGCAGCGTCATCGCGGTGCGCAAGCGCCACAGCGTGGCCGTGCGGTGCGTTCAGGTGGACAATGCTGATCACCTCTACCTCGCCGGTGACGGTATGGTCCCCACCCACAACTCAACGCTCGCACTGGATTTCATGCGTTCATGCTCGATCAAGCATCAGATGACCAGCATCCTTTTCTCGCTGGAGATGAGCAAGTCCGAGATCGTGATGCGCCTGCTGTCGGCGGAGGCCGGAATCAAGCTGGGCGCCATGAGGTCGGGCACGATGAGCGACGATGACTGGGCGCGGCTCGCCAAGAAGATGAGCGAGATCAGTGAGGCCCCGCTCTACATCGACGACTCGGCCAACCTGACGATGATGGAGATCCGCGCCAAGGCGCGGCGCCTGGCGCAGAAGACGGACCTGAGGCTGATCGTCGTGGACTACATGCAGTTGATGACCTCGGGTAAGCGTGTGGAAAGCCGCCAGCAGGAGGTCTCGGAATTCTCCCGCACCCTCAAGCTCATGGCCAAAGAACTCGACGTGCCCGTCGTCGCGCTGAGCCAGCTCAACCGTGGCCCGGAACAACGAACGGACAAGCGGCCCTTGATTTCTGACCTTCGCGAGTCCGGATCGATCGAACAGGATAGTGATCTCGTGATCCTGCTGCACCGCCCCGACGCCAATGATCCCGACCATCCACAGGCCGGGGAAATTGAGATCATCGTCGGCAAGCACCGATCGGGCCCCACCAGAACGATCAAGGCGGCCAACCAGCTCCACATGAGTAGGTTTGCCAACATGGCCCCTGGCCACAGGGGCGGAGGACAATCATATTGATCAATAACAATATAACGTCACACGCACAGGCCGCGGTGATTTCCAGTGGTTAGCTGCGGGACAACAATCGGCATGCGGGAGGTGAGCGCGCCATGGGCTTCTACGACACGACCTGCCTGATCACCGGTATCAACCTGGGCAGCAGCGTCGATACCACCGTCGTGCTGTTACACCGCACGCCCGACGGCCACTACTGCCCCATCTCGCTGGGTATCCACGGAACCTATGACGGGTTCGGATGCATCGAGTCGGTGCCCGCCGACCTCAACGCGGCGCTGCTGACGCGGTTCTTCTCCGCCGCCCACCGCGCCGGCCGATTCCAGGCACACGATCACACCCATGCCGGTGACCCCCACTGGTTTGACCCCGACATCGACATCGAGTCACTGCTGTATCTCGTCGAGCGCACCACCACATGCTCCGAGCTGTACGGGCAGCCCTATCCGCCCTCGACAGTGCTCGACGGAGACCCGGTGGTATTCGCGATGATCGCCCAACCCGTCTGGGATGCCATTGCCGCGCAGAACCGTTCACCTCGAACCAACCTCACCACGGCGGCCTTCGGGCCCGGCGGACACATCGCCGCCGACATCTACGGCGAGCACCTGGGCCAGCTCGTCGAACCACTACGGCAATTCGCCGCGGTCTCAGACTTCATCGCCACACGTCCCTTGCTGTGGTGGGCCCCACCGAACGAGCCGGTGCAGCGCTACCCCCGAAGCGCAGGGATCCGATTCGGCGCTCAAGCCACCAGGCGGTTCGTTGAGGACGCGCGCGCTGAATACCGCGACTACCCGGCAATCCAGATCGCACTCGACACCTACGTCCGAAGCAACGACTGAGAGGGACGACAAATGATCACCCAGTTGCCCGAACCCACACTCGTTGAGTTGCGCGCCCGAGGGCAATCCCGGCGATCGCAGTTCGTGGACCCGACGGTTCTGCACACCTGTTTACGGGTGCTCGACCGGCGCGGTGAGGAGTGGGCCGCATCGGTTCTTGGGCGAGATCTCGCACGGCGCAGCGCGGCAGTTCCACGCCGACCGTTCCTGAACGCCGGCGAGGACTACGCGCTCGTCGAAGCCGACCGCGCCGAAGACCAACTCGTTCTTGACAACTTGTCCTAATGCTGCGCCCTGGACCAGGGCGCGCCCGAGTACGGAAAAGGGTGCACGCCAATGCCATACACGCCCACCACGGCGGCACTGCTACGGCAGATCCGACGCGCTCAAGGCCGCCCGTTGCGTAGCGGCGCAGCCGACATCGGCATCCAACCCGCGCCGCACAGCAGCGACGACCGGGATGCAGCATCGCCAGCGCGGCACGACAGAGACGGAGGCGCACATGACGATCAACATCGCTGACGCGATCCGGCCCAAGAATGTCGAGCAATGGGGCCAAATCGTCGCATCGCATTACGAAGCGCGTGACGCCGATGGGTGCGTGCGCCAACCCAACTGGGTGGTGTTCGAACCGCGTTTCAGCCCAGACGGCGAATGGACCGGGCTCGGTGAAGTCGTCGACCTCATTCCTGCGCTGCCCGAAGAGATCCCCCCGCCGCATCCGACTCTGCCCCGGCCGCAGGCGAACCACCCTATGGATGTGGGGCCCGTGGCCGCACGCCTGGGGTATCCGTGCGAGCGCTACGAGTTCCAGCTCGACTTCAGCGGCGTGTACACCGCGGCCTTCATCCGCCACCACACCTCCACCTCTCGATAGGACTAGCGCCGTGACTGGTGAAACGAAGCGACCGGCCCCGCCTCCGGGGAGCATGCTGGGCGAGGCAGTCACGCTGCGTGATTGGAGCCCGCGCACCGCCCACACGCAGTGCCTGGCGCACGCCTGGGTGCCCCGCTGGCACGCAGGCGGTGCTGAGGCGGTCGTCGCCGATGCCCGCGGCCAGGCATGGGAATGCGTCCTCGTCGAGAGCACGTCGAATGGTCCACTACCGCAGACAGCGTTGGCGAAGGTACTCGCTGCAGGGGCAACGGTCCTGGGCCCCGACCGTGACGAGATACGCGCAGCACTTGCCGGCATGGACGAACGGCTGCGGCGCCGGTTGAACCGACGAAGGTCCGAACGGCCTTGGTCCGATCAGCGCCCGATACTGCTGCTCATCGGCGACGGCGACCACATCCCCGATGACGTGCTCCAAAGAATCGCGGTACTTGGGCGCGCGGCGCAGGTGCACTTGGCGGTGGATGAACGGGCCCGGACCCGAACGCCGCGGCATTTCGACGAGAACATCCTCGGTGTGTATCGAGGCGCGGATCGCCCTGGCGCACCCTACGGGCGAGGCTGCCACGATTCCGCTGCGACCTCATGCGACGAGGGGAGCGGTGTTGAGTAGCAACAACATTCCCGTGAATCTGACCGAGACCGAGGAAGAGGTCCTTGAGATGCTGCACGACCTCGGAAGCCCGCCCGAGAAGTGGCTGCGGCCGATGGATGTGGGCCGGCCCAGCTCCCGCGTTCAACGGGGCCTGGCCGGGCTGACCCGCAAGGGCCTAGTCGAGCGCACACACCGGCCGGCGATCACGGCCTGGCTCTACCGGCTCACTGAAGCGGGCAGGGTCTCATGAGGATGGCCCTGGGAACCGTTCGGCGATCGAGGCGGCTGCAGCCCGTGCCGGAGCTGGGCCCCTACGAGATCAACGTCGGTGCGCTGTCGACCGTGCACGTCGGGCAGATCATCGCTGTGCGCCGCGGCCGCAACACGCTCACCGGGCCACTGCTGTTTCCGCCGGCGAAGTCGGTGACCAAACCGCTGCTGGTGCTCAGGCTCGGCGAGTTCTCCGTAGCGCTGCACCCGGCCGCCGCGGTGATGGTGGTGCCGGAAGGCTACAAGACCACCATCACCATCGCCCCCCGGGGCAACGAGGCGCCAAACCGGCCAGCCAAAGGATCATGACCTGCGGATACGGCACGTCCCCGCGAGAACCGGACGGGAAGCCGGTGACGCGCCGATGAGCCGCCGCAAGAGGGCCCCGAACACCCCGCGGATCGGTACCGTCTTCGAACTGGTCGGAGACGACGCCGTCGATGAGTTCAAGGCCGTCTGCGCGGCCTACGGTTTGGCGCCGAAAGAGCTGGTCCACAAGCTCGTCACCGAAAACATCGCGGGCCTGCGTGAAGACCCATTCCGTGGATCGCTCGTCGAGCGCGGCATCGAGTACCTCCGCGAAGCGCGGCGACGCCGCGAACTGGCCAGCATCCACCGCTCATGGGAACAGCCACCCGCGGTGATCGAGGGCGCCGAGCACGACAACGAGGGCCCTACCGGCGCCACAGGTAGACGCGGTCCTTCTTCAACGGAGCACCGTCGGGACCCTTGACGTACGGGGCGATCCACTTCGGGCGTCGATCCGCGTGGTTGGGGCCGCACGCCTGCTGACGCCAGTGCCCGCCAACCCACCAGCGGTGGTGATACTGGCGGTCAGACGAGGAACCGTCGCCCTCTCGCGGCGGGCTCATCGGCCGGCGCAACTCGATGATGCTGACCTGATCAGGGTCAGCCTCCCCGTCCGCCGGGCCCTCTTGGCGGCCCCGCGCAGGGGTCTCCAGCGCTCGGGTCGCGGCGACGGTCGGCTGACCCATCAGCAGCCACGCCGCGCCCACGATGCTCACCAGAGGGGACGCGTCGGCCGCGCCGGCCACCTCGGCGGTACGGGGAACCAACGGCTGCACCATCAGGGTCGGGTTGGTTGCCCACAGCGGCGAAGTCACTTGGTAGGGCGCCAGCAGCTCAGGGTTCTTTGCCAGCCGCGATAGCGGTTGCAGCTGGAGTACTCCATCTGGGCGCGACCACCACCACAGCCCGTCCCACGTCACCTCGGCCGGGTCATCAGCACTCAATGCGTTCCATGGAACGTCGCCGGCGGGCTTGGCCCAACAGAGCACCCCGGTGGGGCACGGCGCGGCGATCGCAGGCGTCCACTCGGGCAGCGAATCGGCGGCGTCGAGGGCGACGTCCACCATGTCGCGGCTTACCCAGAACAGTTCGGCGCTGCGAATGGCCTCGGACTCGGCGCTCATCTGGGTCAGGGACTCGGCCAGCTTGGCCTGCATGCGTTGCAAGCGGCGAGAACCGCCGAGTGCGGGATCGGTGGGTTCCTCCAACGCCGACGATTGGTGTGCGACAAGGGCATCGAGCGCGTCACACCACTGCCGTCGCATGTCGGGAACGGACGTGGGGGCCCACGGGAGGCCTTTGCGCTTCACCATGTCGTAGCCCTATGCACCGCGCCCGTCACGTCGTCGAGCGTATCGCGTGCGGGCAGTGGCAGGGACGTGCTATCAGTGCAGGTCCAGGCGTGGCCGGGCCGGTGGGGCGCACGATGCCGGCGCGCCCCACCAGCGCGGATCAGGCCGCCTCCTCCCCGCGCGGTGCCTCGCCGGCGTCAAGGATCTCCGCTTGGATCGTGGCGGTCACCTCGGCCAGCTCAGCTTCGGCGGCGACCAGCTCCGCCGGTGCGGACAGATCCGTCCCGTCAGCCGCGGCCCGCGATTGCGCTGCGCTGTGACGGGCATCGTCGGCCCGGGTGAGGGCCTGCCGGCGCTCAGCGGCCGCACCATCGAGCCAGGCGCGCACCAACTGATGAGTCCACTCGGCGACGTCCTGGGCGCCGCGGCGGCGCACCTTGGCCGGCAACACCTGCGTCCACAGCGGGTGGTAGCCGAAGCTGACCTTCAGGTGGTGATCGCCGCGCTCTGCGACGATCGCGACCAGCAGCGGCCCGCTGGAGTACCGGGCACGGTGGCCGTTGTCCGACGCCGCGTTCTCGGCGCAGCGCGCCAAGTCCAGCGGTGGGAGCTGGGGGAGATAGTCGACGAGTTCGGCCAGGCGGCCGGCGCGTTCCTGCAGTGCATCGGCGCGGCGGTCTGCCTCCGATGCTGCGTACAAGGCGGCGTTGACGTTCTGGCGTGCCGTCAGGTGCGTGAGGCGCAGCTTGCGCACCCTCACCTGAAGCTGATGCTGGCGCAGCAGAAGCGAGTTGCCGGCGGCCGCGGCCTTCAGTTCCCCGAAACTCAATGTGCCATCGCCCAGGTCCTCGATTTCCCGCGCGTCGCTATCCGTGCGGTACAGCTGCTCGAAACCCCGGCTCTTGCGCTCGGCGAGCTGGAACATGTAGGCGTCAAACGATCCCGACACCGCGTAGCAGTAGATGTCGATGTCGTCATGCAGATTGCCGGTGCGGATCCCGCGGCCGTTGCGCTGATCCCAGTCGCGGGCAGTCCAGGTGGGATCCACGTGGTGCAGGGCGATCATGCGGTTCTGAATGTTGGTGCCAACACCGACCTTCGGTGTGGAGCCCACCAGAACCGACACCCGGCCATCGCGGCATGCTGCAAACAGTGCCTCGCGGGCCTTGGAATTGGTCGCCTCGTGCATGAAGCGGATCCGGTCGGCCGGCACACCCCGGGCGAGTAGTCCCTCGCGGATCCGGCCGTAGCTCTGGGCGTCGTCTGGGTGTGGGGTTCCCAAGTCGCACAGCACCAACTGGAACGCGCCCGGGCGCGCGGAATTGGCGTAGACCGCGTCGCGGGTGCGGTGATAGATCGCCGCGACGTTCTCAGCGACCACCTCCAGTTTGGGTGCGGTCTCGCAGAAGCCGACCAGGTTGGGATCCAGGGCCACCTTGCGTCCATCGCCGCAGATCGCCAACATGTTGTCGGTCTCCGGGCCAACGCGGCGCGCCCGCAGATCGTCGGCGCGGCGCACCAGTTCGCTCATGAACGTGCGGGTGTTGTCCGTTGGCTCAACGACGATCGTGTGCTGATGCGGGGTCGGCAACGGCAGGTCCGTCATCGAGCTGCGGACCATCGACATGAACGCTCCGATCATGGATCGGAGTTCAGGCACGTTTTGAATCACGGTCGGGCGGCGCTTGCTGCGGAACCCGGAGCCGTCGGGGCTGACCTCGATCAGCGTTTCGTAGCGGACGAACTGGGCAGCCCACGCATCGAAGTGTCCGAGACCGGCTTCGTCGAGCCGGTCAGGGTCACAGAAGCGTTGCCAGACAAAGGCTTCGGCCAAAGTGTTGGTGTAAGGGGTGCCTGTGAACATGCTCGCGTAGGGGCGAGAGCCCTTGTCGCGGCGCAGCATCGACAACTTCAGCAGCAGGTCGGTGGCGCGTTTGGAAGCGCCGAGGCTGAACCCCTCCGCGCGGGTCGTGACAGGGAGTCGGCGGAAGCGGTCGGCCTCGTCGACAGCCAAGTAGTCGATACCCAGCATGTCGAACGTGATCACGTCCGGATCGGTGGCGGTGTCGCGCAACCGCTCGATGCGACCTTCCAGTGAGCGCACCGCAGCGGCAATACGCTTGCCCGTCGCGCCCTGGCTGCGCTGGTAGTCCTCCAGCTCGGCCAACTGGTCGTCGAGCCAATCCCGCTCGACCTGCGCGGGAACCGGCAAGGAAGAAAACGTCTCGTGGGTCATGATGACCAGATCCCAATCGCCGGTGGCGCAGCGTGCGGCAAAGAGGCGCCGGCCGTAGCGGGTCAGGTCCTCGCGGGTGATCACCAGAATCTTGCCCGACGGGGCGGTCTGCAAGGCCTCCCTTTGAGCTTGCTCAATAAGATGGTTTGGGACCAAATACAGTGGCCTGTTTGCGATTCCGAATTGCCGCAACGTCATGCACAGCGCAATGGCGGTGCGGGTCTTCCCGAGGCCGACTTGGTGGGCCGCGAAGGCGACGGGCACCGACAATGCGCGGTCGACGAAGTCGCGCTGCCACCACCAGAGCTTGAGGTCGTCGGCCAGCCCCGGGAACGTCAGGTAGGACCCGTCATCGCGGCGCAGCACGTGGGAGTTCATCGCGTGGTTGTAGCGGTCCAGGATGCGCTGCTCGCGCTGCGGTGACTCCCAAATCCACAGTGAGAAGCGCTGTTCGATGGCCGCAAGTGCCGCCAACGCGGCCTCGGTTTCGTCGGCGTTTCGGACCCGCCGTGAGCTGCGCGTGGCGGAGTCGTACACCTCGTCGTAGACGGTGGGTGAAGAGCTGTTGAGTCCGGCCTGGAGCAGGTCGAAGGCGGTCTTGCGGGTCGTGGTGTAGGTGATCTTCGCGTCGGGGGAGATGGCGTGGGCATTGCCGTCGACCTCCCATGCCGCCAGCGGTGCGATGTGGTGGACCTTCACATAGCTCGCCCCGAACACCTCGCGGCAGAAGTCCTCGATGTCGCGGGGCGTCACCCACGGGGAACCGAGTTCGATCCGCACCTCGTCGCGGCCCAGCCACCGCGGCTGCACTTGCTGCAGTGCGGCGACGTTGCGCTCATAGGAGGCGTCGGTCGCGGCCGCGGCGAGCGCATCTTGGAGCTTGGTGCGCACGTTGCCGCACAGGTAGTCGCGGGCCGAGTGGACCCGTCCGGTCGTCGGATCGCGGTAGGCCAGATCGCCCAAGGCGGTGAACGCGTCCTCGGCAGTGGGCAGCCCCAGCAGCTCGGCGATGCGCGCCATGTCCACGCCGCGCCCCTCGCCCAGGGCGACGGCCAAAGCCTCACCGGGGGTGTCGGCCCGCGTGATGGGCACCGGGCGCTGGTTCACGCGCCGCTGCAGGATCGGCGCCGGCGCGGCCTCGCCGGTGTCCTGATCGAACTTCTCGAGTGCGAACACTTTCGCTGAATCGGGGTCGCCGCGGAATCCGCCCATCGTCGGGACACGCCAGCTCAGCTTGGGCAGGCCGGTGTCGGGGTCGACCTTGCCCTCAATCAGAGTGCCGCGGTTGAGGGGGCCGAAGCGCTCGACGTAGGCCAGGTACGCCTGCAGGCAGGCTGCGCGCAGGGGAGCCAGGGTGGCATCTGAGGTGTCCCAGTTCGCCTCCGCGGCAATGAGTGCCACGGCCGAGTCGCGCAGCGCGACGAGGGAGTGCAGTTCCTTGCTCGCCCGGTTGACGGCCTGCAGATGGCCGTCGACCACGCGGACCATCTCGCCGTTGACGAGATGAAACGACCCCTCCTTGCGGCCCTCGGCGTCGGTCAGAGCGACGTCGGCGAACGCATGGATGGCGTCGCTTGCCGCAGGGTAGGGCAGGAGTAGCGGCTGGGCTGCGGTGAAGGCGTCGGCGACCGCGGTGTCGGGGTCATCGCAGTCCACAGTGAGCGGGTTCTGGTGATACCCGGTGACCCGCATGGTGCCCGCGACCAGTTGCGGGTGTGCGCCCCAGAACGCACTGATGCGAGCTTGGGCGCGGTGGCCCCGCTGGTCGGTGCCGGTGAGGGTGTCGCAGGGCTGGCGGGCATCCCAGCCGTGGCGCGGCTCGTCGGTGTCGCGCACGCGTAGCACCAACACGTCGGCGACCACAGCGGTGCCTTCGGCGGCGAAGTACCCCGAAGGCAGTCGGATTGCCGCCATGAGATCGGCGTGCGATCGCACCGAGTAGGACAGGCCGTTGGCGGAATCCAGGGTATGACGCGAGGTCGCCATGACCACGTAGCCGCCCGGACGGACCGCGCGCACCGCGCGGACGAGGAAGTACTCGTGCAGGGGACCGTAGAACGCGATCGCCGAGTCGTGGACGTTGGCCGAGGAGAACGGCACGTTGCCCACCGCGGCGTCAAAGCGGTTGGCGGGCAGGGACACATCCTGCAGGCGGTCGGCGATGATCGTGGCTGCCGGATGCAGAGCCGCGGCGATGGCTGCGGTGGTCGGGTCGACCTCGACCCCGGTGTAGGTGATCGGAAGGTCAGCCGGGGCGTGGGTCAGAAACCGGGCGTTTCCGCACCCCAGATCCAGCACGTTGCCGCCACGGAAGCCGGCCTGGCGCAGCAGGTGGTAGATGTGCTCGATCAGCGCGGGAGGCGTGTAGAACGAGGTGTCGACCACGCGGGCTGCGGCATTCATCGCGGTGGGATCGAGGTCGTCGAGTTCGTCGGCCAGCGCCGCCCACGACTTGGCGGGTTGCGGATCGAACAGCGGTGCTGCCGCGCCCCATCCGGGGAATCCTTCCAATGCGGCGCGCTGGTCGGGCGTGGGAGAAGCCCCGGGCTTCACGGTCTGGAGGGCGTGCACTGCCTGGACGGCGGATCGAGCGGCGGTAAGCGTTGCGGCCATAAGTCGCACCTTTCGGTTCGGTGACCAGCCCCTCAGGGCCAGCCGGTTCTCGTCGCCGGAACTCATCCGGCGTGCGATGTGCACTGTAGCGGGGGTGTCCGACAAGTACCGTGCGCCGGTCCCGCTGTGCGTCCTGAGTCTAGTGCGTACGGGCCGGTCCAAAGGGGCTGGCGCGCAGGTGAAGGCAAGATCGTCGGGTCCAGTCGCGGGGGGCAAGTCAAAAGCAGCCCGAAAACAACACACCACTCATGCATGCCGACAGTAATACCTGAGGGGTGCTAGGGTGAGACAACGCCGGGCCGAGGAGGGATCTGTGAAGCAAGACTGCATCGCCACCCGCATGGCGCGACGCTTGAAAGTCAGCACCAGTCAAGGACGTGAGCAATGACGCCGGCCCCACGGGAAGGCAACTTCGGAGGGTTCGCCGAAGGCCGCCGCGAAGAGCGCCGCCGCTATGTCGAGCGACGTGCCGCCCGGACGGCCGCGCCAGCTGATCAACAGCGAACGCGCAAGCCCTGGACGGTGGACGAGGCGAAGATCGCCCTCGACCTCACGCTGTCAGTTCCAGATGCCGCACTCAAGGTTGGCCGCACCGCCAGCGCCGTCGAATCACTGCGGCTGCGGTGGCGACAGCGTCGACTGCCGGAAGTTCTGTCGATCCACATTCCCCCACCTCGTCAAGAGCAGCAGTGAAAGAGGACAAGCCGATGACGCGTTACCTTCTGACCACGGCTGGGCGTACCTACCGCATCGACGCCGACGGCGAGACCAGCGACATCCTCCAGTGGTACATCGAGTCGCAGGGCACACCGGAACCGCTGATCGCCTTATCGCGACAACAGGTTCTGGCGCGCATCGGCCGCAGCGCCCTGCCAACGGATTTCCCGGCCCCCGACATGGTGATCGGCGATCCCAACAGGGAAACAGGCCACACCCGCGGCTGGCTGGAATCCACCGTCGATGGCTGGGAAGCCGCGCTGCTCAACAGTGACGCACCCGCCGCAGAAACGCCCACGAACGCGGCATCGCGGGACACGACAGACGAAGCAGTCGCAGCCGACACACCCTCTGGCTCAGACAAGCCCGCTTGGACGCCACGGTCGCGGCTGTGGGCCGATGTGCCGATGGCCGCTGATGACCGCGTCGTGATCATCAGCAGCCTCGGCGTCGTCGCCCCATCAGGCAAAGTCATCACCGGCCAATCCATGCCCAGCGGACAGGCCCTCGGCAATTTCCTGGCCACCCATTGGCCGCGAAGCCCCAAATTCCTGCCGCAACTCTGGCTCACCTACGAAGCGCTCGAATCCATCGGGTTCGCCGTCGACGACTCAGATGGTCCGATCACGTCATCATCAGCAGTCACCGGCGTCGTCGAGCAGTACTTCGATTGCAAGGTGAGCAACGCCAAAGCGGGATGGTTCACCTGCAAGTTCGCCGGAGACCGCAAGGCGTATGTGGTGCTGATCCCGCTCATGCACACAGACCCCTCGTCCAAACGCCCCGGAGACATGGGAGTGGCCGGCTACGAGGACTCCGGGACCGAGCTGCCCGAAGATGAACTCGACGCGGTCAAGCTGCTCGCCGAACGCATTGCCTGGCTTGCCAATATCGCCGATGGCGTAGCGCCGTCATCGCGGTGGTCCACCCTGGGGGCATCACTGCTGGATGCCGTCCGGAAACGGGGCCGCCAAGACACCAAGGCGATCGAAGCATGCCCCTATCCCGCCCAAGTGGCCGTCGAAACCGGAGGCGACATCGAGCCCGCGGTAGAACCGCAGTGGGATCGACGTCCCCACCGCGCTAAAGAGGACAAGATCGACGTCGAGGTCGACCAACGTGCGGCATACCTGGCTTCAGCGGGGCAGGTGGAACTCGGCTACGGAAAGCTCAAGGAACTCAGCAAGATTGACGTCGGAGTCTTCGGGGAACAGAAACCGCCCTTCGGTCTGTGGCGCCTGACCACCCCGCCGTGCAGCGACCTTGACGGACTGACCAAGAAGCTGCCCCGCCCACATGCCTCGATGCAGTGGGACGAACCCGCCACCTTCTGGGTCACCACCCGGGGTGTGCAGCAGCTCACCGCTCCCGTGGAGCTGGGCGGTGCTGGCCTGAGCATCCCCGAGTTGGTCATCGACGAAGCATGGGTGTGGTCGCAACAAGGCCGACTCCTGCGAACCTGGGCAGACGCGCTGCGGGCCAAGCTCATTGAGGCGCGCGCGGCCGAACGTGAGGACTACCAGGACTTCGTCAAGGCGATCTACACCACCTACCTCGGCCGGATGGCCAGTGACCAGTGGCAGCCCAGCCAGAAGCAACACCAGCAGCCGGCGTGGTACGCCGCGATCCGCGCAGACACTCGCTGGCGGGCCATGCGCTATGCACGGATGATGGCCGACACCCACAATCTGTACCCGGTGCAGGCCGAGTTGGACGCCTGGATCTACCTGGTGGATCGAGACCAGGACCTGTCGATCTTCAACGAGGAGCCCGCCGTCAACGGCAAGTATCGCGTCAAATGGACCAGCGCTGAGGACGATGAACAGGGCGGAGGTGCCGCATGAAGAAGATGGGCAAAGGCTCGCCGCCCGGCCCGCCACCGGCCCCCGCGGGAGCTACCGCAGATCCTTCACCGCCGGCCGCAGGGCCATCCCCCGCCCCGGCGGATACCGGCACACCCGCGTCCGCGCTGCCACCCAGCGCCAGGGGATTTCGCGCGGTCTTCCGCGCCGCTGTCAATCGCAAGCTCCGCGAGATCACCGGCCAGAAATGGCAGAGCGCCACCGATGCCCAGAAACGAGCAGAAGCGGCGCGGCGCGCCACGGCCGAGGTCGCACGACGCATCGAACGCCTGACAGGTAAACGACCCGCCGACAGCACCATCAGGCGTAACGCCAACAAGAACACCACCCCCCGAGGTGCCGACCAGCAGCAACTCAACCGCCAGGCCGCCATCGACCGTGCCGGCGGTATCAAGCAGTTCGCGACCAAGGCCGGTGTGAGCACCAAAAAGGTGAGTCAGTGGCGCGAAACCGGATCCGGAATCGCCCCAGGGCTCACCGATGAGGGCGGTGCGGTCTATATCGCCTTCGACGTCACCTGCGACATCTTCCATCCGGCGAGCATCCCGGGCAAAGGCGGCACCACTGAGTACGGCCGGCGCCTGGACAACCAATCCCACCCCCTGTACGGGTCGGACATGGCGGTCAGTGAGCCAGATGCCAGCTCGCTGGTCGCAGCCCACGCCGACGAAGACGACGAAATGACGAAGGAAGTGATAGGTCGCCAGATCGAAATTCAAGTCACCTCGACCTGGTACGGACGCCAACCCAAGGCGGTCACCGTCACCACGGTGCATTCCCTTGAAATCCGCGACTAGCCCGTCGCGCCGGTACCGCAGGCACCGATCACTGCAACGATGTCAGAGCCCTCCGATAGAGTCAGCACCGCAACAGTTTCCAACCATCCGGCTAGGCCTGCGAGCCCAGCCAACGAACCCGAAAGGGACAGCCACACATGAGCACAACGCCACACACCACCGCGCCCCAGTTATGCGATCAGTCCGCCAGCCAGGACACGTCTGCGGTCTCCCCTGAGGCGGCGGGCACTGTCTGGGTCGATTTCGGCGACGGCGGATCCGCACGTTGGGCCGGCTTGAGCCTGGACGTCCTCGACACAATCTGCGCCCAGCTGGAAACGGTCAAACTCGCGGACACGGTCACGTGATGGCCTCACACGGTCAGCCCACACCCCAGTACAGTGACCGCACAGTGAGCCGCCTCCAGCGGCTTGTCCCACAGCCAGCCGGCCGGGTACGCGTACCCGGTCCCAACACGTTCGACGGGAAGCACTCCATGCAGCAGTTCACCGAAGACGAGGTCGCCGCCCGGGTCGGCCTGCCCGGGCCCATCATCGCCGAACTCATCCAGCCTGCCGTCCCCGCTGCGGGCAGTTCCTCAGACGCGCGACGGTTCGGCGAGGCCGACGTCATTCGCGCCCAGGTCGCCGCGCTCATGCTGGCCTACGGGGTGCGCTGGCACTGGGTGCACACGGCCATGCAGAACACCCCGACCCACCCCGACGCTCTGCGCGCGGCACTGGACTTCTGGACAGATGTCGTGCCCTCGCCCCACAACCCCCGCAACTGGCCACTGCCGGCCACCGCGCTCGCCAGCGCATTGATGGCACTGGCACTGCTGGTGGGGATCCTGCTCGGCATGCAGATCACGGCCGGAGCGCCACTGTGACGCCTCAGGAGCGACACCGCTGCAGGGGACATGCCATCCGCCCTGTTCACCGCCTCGGCCGCCGGCACGCCCGCCGGCGGCAATCTCACCCACCCATACCCAAGGAGTCCTCAACATGACCGACAACCGCGTGTACTCGCCGGAACAGCCATGGTTCCCGCCGGCGACACCGGTCGAGTTCCCCGAGGAACGCCTCACCCCGGCATGGGCAGGCAAGGTCGCCAAATCGGCCAGCGGCGACATCGTCATCCGCTCGCACCTGGTGCCACGGCACCCCAAGGACAAGCGCTACATGGGTGCGTGGCGAACCTTCTGGCGGGCAATGGCATTCGCCGACCGCAAAGGTGTCTACGCCATGCTGGAACGCTGGCTCGCCGACGCCGAAGCCGAGTTGGCCAGCCCCACCCTCAGCGAGGAAGACGCGCCCTACGTCCGCCGATTCCGTGGGGACGTCGACGGAGCGCTGCAGCGCCTCAGCCGCGCCAACGAGGAACCCATGTCCTGGGCCGGCGCCGAGTTCTCCAAGTACGCCCCCGAAGAGCGCGTCATGCTCGAAGCACTCATCGGCGCGATATCCCTGCACCGGGCCGGCGACCTGTCCGACGACGAGCTGTACGCCATCATGGGAAGCCTCGACGTCGACCCCGCTGACCGTGACACTGGAATCACCGAGGCATCACTGGACAAGATCCGCACTGCCGCCCGCACCGGTGAACCCTTGGAACTGCAGTCCACCTACCGAAGGTCATGACATGCTCCCGCCGCCACACGAACCGCCAGGCACGGGCGGCCGCGTCGCAGCACGGCCGGCCACGACATCTCCGCTCTTCACGCCCTCGACGATGGCGGGCGCAGACCTCGACGCCCTCACCGTCGGGCCCACCACCCTGTTGGACACCCTCGTCGACCGTGTGGCGAAAGCCAGGCACGGCGCACGCCCCCATACGTTGCTGTTGGGCCCCAGCGGGGTGGGGAAGACGCACACCCTGCACGTGGCGCTGCACCGCGCCCTGAGCGCCGACGACACCGCCAAACGCATTCTCCCCATCGTCATCCCCGAGAACTCAGTCGCCATCGGCAACTACACCGATCTGCTCCACGAAGCCGCACGCGCGATCGACCCGCACGTGCACCACGAAGCCGCCACCCTGCGCCAGCACCGAGACGACGCAGGGATGGAAGGCCTGCTCGCGCGGGCAGCTGGCGGGCGGGCAATGCTCTTGGTCGTGGAACGACTCGATCAGGTGTTCCGCGCGATCGGCGTGGCGGGCCAAGGCAGCTTGCGACAGTGGGCGGAAAGCCCCTCTGGTGTCACGGTATTCGCGTCCTCACCCACCCTGTTTGAGGGGGTCTCATCCCGCACCAACCCGTGGTACGGGTCGTTCATGGTCGAGCGGGTGCACGAGATGTCTACCGAGGACATCGTCACCCTGGTCGGACGGTCCGCCCGCCCGCGGGGAGCTGACGCGCTGTACCCAGCTGTGACATCCGGCCCCGGCCGGGCAGCAGTCGCCGAGATTCATCGACGGGTTGGTGGATGCCCGCGCACGTGGTTATTCCTCGCGGAAGTCTTGGATGCGCGCACGCTGTTCGAGGTCGACGCCGCGGTGAGGCTGGTGTTGGACTTCTGGACCCCCTACTACCAGCCGCGGCTATGGAGGGTACCGGCCGGCGAGCAACGACTACTCACCGAGATTGCGCGCTCTCCACATGGACGAACGGTCCGCGAACTCGCTGAGGCCCTGGGCATCTCCAGCCAATCCGCCTCGACGGGACTGCGGCGACTTGCCGCCAGCCGGTGGGTGTCGTCCTCGAAGGACAATGCCGGAGATCGGCGCCTGACTGTGTACGACGTTGCCGATCCGCTGGTGCGAGAATTCATCCAGTTCAGGGACCGCAGCGCCCTTTCGTGACCACCGGAGTCCGCGCCGCACGTCGACACTCGAAGCCGCGCAAGGCTCGGCGGGCGGGGTCATGGTGAATGGCGGCGCAACGGTCATGTCGGTGGTCGTCGGTAGTGTAAAGCGCAGCAGCGCAACCAATGTGGTGTGCGCACCACCGGAAGGATGCGACATGGAATTGCGCGACGATCATGATGAGTGCCTCGAAGGTCCGGACGGTTGCGGCGGCGACACATTCCCCCGTGCAGCCCTCTCGGGCAGCGGCGAGCGCTACAGCCGGTGCGACGTGCACCACGAGGCATACGTTGAGCGGCTGACGCCGGTGATGGCCGACATCCGTTCCCGTTACCCGGAGATGGCCCCGGCTGACTTTGACCCCATGGCAGCTGGGGAGCGGTGGAATGAGGATGACCCCTGGCCGTAAACACGCCCTGAACCCACGTGCCAAACGGCGGCAAGCGAACTGAACGTGTCGGTGGCCACCGATATACTGAACACAACGCAGGAAACAGTGTCGAGAGACACCAGATACCACCATCCGGCTACGCCCGAGGGCGCGGCCACCTAACCCCAAGGGGGCACCATGACGGTCAACACCAATGCCATCACCGCACAGGCCCGGCTCGTCGGCAGCGCCGTGGGCATGGTGCACGACGGAGAGCACGTCGTCGAATGGCAGGGCGAGGCGAACCTGTACCACCTCGACCCGCCGCTGCGCGGCTTCACCGTCGTCGTGGCATCCACCCTGCCCTCTGCGCCCCGCGTCGCCGCCGCAGGCGGCATCGAGCGTGGAATCGAAACCTTCCTGCTGGGAGTCGCGGGTGAGGACCTACAGCTGGACTCCGACGAGCTGCCCGGCAGTGGCTGGGGAAACACGCTGGCCGACGCCTTCGACGAGGCGGGCTACACACTGGTCTGAACCCGGCACGTCCAACGTGTCGGTGCCCCTCGCTAGAGTGGGCCAGGTACGCCGGATGCACTGTCCGGCACAACGAAACGGCTACCCCCGAGGGGGCGGTCACCCAACCGAAAGGTGCTACCCAATGGCTGACATGAATACCACTGTGACCGCGCTCGACGCCTGCGGCATGGCCAAAGTGCCCGCATTGCTGCTGAGCCGTCCAGGTTCGGGTAAGTCGAGTTTGATTCGGGGACTAGCTGCGGCACAGGCGGTTCCGTGTGAGACAGTTCTGGGCTCGCAGTACGAGCCCGCTGAGATCGGCGGTCTTCCCTACCTGTCGCCCGACGGTGCAGGCGTTCAGCGCGAAGCGCCCGCTTGGGCCAAGCGACTCGTCGCGGCTGGTGCCGGTTTCGTGTTTCTTGACGAGCTGACCACCGTGCCCGATAGCGTCCAAGGGCCGATGCTGACCGTGGTCCTCGACCGTGTCGTCGGCGACCTCCAGTTGCCCGAGGCGGTGCGGATCGTGGCAGGCGCGAACCCACCTGACTCGGCCGCTGGCGGCTACGACCTCACCCCGCCGATGGCGAATCGGTTCTGCCACATCAACTACGAACCCACCGTGGAGGACTGGCTGCACGGAATGGCGACGCGGTGGAAGTCTCTACCCGCCTCGCGAGCGGTGGTGGCCAGCACCGAACGGGCTACCGCAACGGTCGCGGCGGTCACCGGGTTCGTTCATCACCGGCCCGATTTGTGGGACAAGTTTCCCCAGACGCCCGAGGAAAGCGGACGCGCGTACCCCTCGGGGCGCAGCTGGTCGATGCTGGGGCAAGTCCTGGCCTACGTGCGCGCTGACGACGTGGCGGCTATTCAGACACTCGCGGTGGGTCTGGTCGGTGAAGGTGCGGGTATGGAATTCGTGCAGTGGCTCCAGCATGCCGATCTGCCCGACCCCGATGCCGTCACCGCCGACCCGTCCATCGTCGACTGGGCCAATGAGCGGCAGGATCGCGTGTGGGCGGTCCTCAACGGGGTGGTGACACTGGCTGCCGAGCGCGGGACGGTCGAAGCGTTCCGCAAGGCGTGGAAGCCGCTGGGTGCCGCGTCCGACGCGGGCAGGACCGACTTCGCCGCCGCGGCCGCGCGGACACTGGCGACCTCCCGTCCGCCCAACGCGAAGATCCCGGCCGAGATGCGCAAGTTCGCGCCGTTGCTCAAGCGCGCTGGGCTGCTGAGCGAGGACGCCGCATGAGCGCCACGACCACGCAGGGCGGGGTGCGAACGCTCACCGCCGAGGAACTCGAAGCGTTCCGGGTGGTGCGGCTGGTGGCCTTGCAGTTGATGCCTTACTACGCCGCTGGGCTGTTCAGTTTGCGGCCGGTGGCCGCGCCCGGGTTGGGTACGTGGGCTGTGGACCGCTGGTGGCGGATTTATCTTGAGCCCGCGTTGTTGGTCGGTGAGCACGCGTGGTCGGTCCGAGAGGCCGCTGGTGTGCTGTGCCATGAGCTGAACCATCTGCTGCGGGTCCATGCCGACCGGGCAGCCTCTCTGCCGCAACCGTATTCGCACACACGGTGGAATCTGGCTGCTGACGCCGAGATCAACGATGACCTGCTCGATGCGGGTGTGGAGTTGCCCGCGGGCGTGGTGACCCCGCAGGCCATCGGATGCGATGACCACGGCGTAGCGGAGGACTACTACGCCCATCTGGCCGACGACGACCAGGCCGACGATGACACCAGTGGAGGCGACCCGAGCGGGCCGGAGGACGGCGACGACGAGCCGGGCTGTGGGTCGGGAGCGGGCCTGGCCCCGGTTCCCGGGGAACTGGCACCGGCCGAGGCCGTGGACGGGCAGCCCGGCGTCGACGACGCCACCGCCGGAGTAATCCGCCGACAGATCGCCGAAGCAGTCCGTGAGGCAGCCGGGTCCGGTCGGGGCACCGTGCCGGCTGGTCTGCAACGGTGGGCGCAGGGCGTGCTCACCCCGCCCAAGATTCCGTGGAATCGGAAGCTGCGGGCCGTCACCCGGCGCGGTTGCGTCGAGGCCGCTGGTCGTGTCCAGTTCACCTACACCCGCCCGTCTCGGCGGCAGAGTCCCGGACTGATCCTGCCGTCCATGCGCGGCCCCAAGGTGCGGGTGGCGATTGTGTTCGACACGTCGGCGTCGATGACGCAGGGGGATCTGTTGGCCGGGATGTCCGAGATTCGGGGCGTGCTCAAGTCCGCGGGTATCAGTGGCGATCGCCTCACGCTGTTGACCTGTGACGCGGCCACCGGCACCCCGCAACGGATCCGCCGGGTCGAAGACATCGTGCTCACCGGCGGGGGCGGTACCGACATGTGTGTCGGGATCGCGGCCGCGGACGCGCTGCGCCCACCGCCGCACGTGACGATCGTCATTAGCGACGGCGATACGCCGTGGCCCGCCCGTGCGCCACGCGCCAAGCTGGTCTGCGTCATCGTCGGCAACGAGCAGGCAGCTAGCCGCACACCGCAATTCGCGCTGACTGCCACCGTGCCCAGCGGAGCAGGTGCCGAGTAATCGAGCCGATGTTGTCGGTGGGCCGCGCTACAGTTTGTAGGTAGCGCGGCCCCTCGGGCCGCCCCCTAAACGGCCAGGCTCGCGAGCCCGGTCACCGAGCACCGATAGGCGGTACCACTCACCATGGCTGAGAACGTCGACAACACCAGCGCACTGCACACCTACGCCCAACGAGTCTTGGCCGGCACCGGGCTCACCGAGACGGACGCCTACGCCGCGGACGCCAGCCAGGACGAAGGCTCGGCGGTGCACGCACTGCAACACGGCTGGGATCTCGCGCGCCGCGCGGCGAAAGTGGTGCAGCTGTGACCGTCGAGTTCTACGACCTGGCCCAGAGGCTGCACGCCGCCAAGACCGGACGCCCCGTGCTGCGCGTAGCTCAAGCGCTGTTCACGCTGGCACCGAACGCGGTGTTCGTAGAGGCCCATACCGACGCCTCCGGTGCCCCCGCTGTGCGGTTGTCGGCCCTTGGTCATCCGCCGCTGACCGCATCCGGGGCTGCGGTGCTGCGCGCCTTGGCCGCACGCGGAGTGCAGATGGACCTCGCCGGCGAACCCGCGCAACTGGTCATTGCAGACGGCACCGCCCTGGGAGCGCTGGCTTCGGTGGCCCGCGCGCACCACAACGACAACGACCCCGCGGTGCGGTCAGCCTCGGCCACGGTCGGATGGTGGATCGACCGTGCCGGTTACCCGGGCACCAGCGCTGTCATCAACCTGCTCACCCACAGTCGGCAGAGATTCATCACCGGCGCGCCACCGGAAGCCGAGCGGCACGCCGCGCACTGGCAGGCTGCGCTCACCACCGCCACCGGGTCCACGGGTGTGCGTCAGTGGGCCCAGCGGGTCGCGCACGGCGCGTTCCTCGACGCGCTGGCACCAGTGCATGAAGACGACGCCTACAGCTACCAGCAGGCGTGCAAGCGTTTCGACAAGGGCTACAGCTGGACCGCTCCAGAGCCGCCACCGATCGCCGCGATGGGGCTCCGCCTGCGCTGTGACACCGCCGACCTGTGGGAGGCCGCGCTGCTGTCCGATCGGCTGTGGCGACACCGCGCCGTGCACACCGGACACGTCACCGGCGGGGAGGTCGTGGAGACGACCAAGGCCAGCTTCACCGTGCGGTGCCGCCGCCTGGACGCCCGGCTGCGCGGCGGATCAGCGATCCTCGGATGGTCGGGTGGGCTGGACTCCTATGACCAAGTGACCCACTTCCAGGGCGACGTGCTGGAGGCTTCCGCACACCACGGTGCCCTGCTGCTCAAAGTGGTTCGGGTGCCCGCCGAGCACCGCCCGTCCGCCGGCGGGTGGGTGTCGCTGATGCCCGCCCCGCCCAACCCCCGCACGGTCAGCATGGGCCGTCACAAGTACCGCAAGTTGCAGTTCCGAGCCGATTCGTGGATCGCCTCAGGAAAAACCCCCGGTCTACGTCGCCGCGACGTGCCCCTCGACGTGCTGTGCGCCGCAGCAGAAACGGAGTAACAACCATGCGAATCCTCAAACCCCGCAACAGCAATAGCCAGGCTCCTACCCCGAAGGCCGTAGTGCCGACCGCGCCGGAACCCGCCCCCAAGCCCACGGTGAAGAGCTGGCCGGGCATGGAACTGCTCAACGATCCGGTCAGTGCTCAGGTGCTCATGTCCGTGTGGAGTGGAGACCTCGCGGTCCGCGTCCCCTCCCCACCGGGGTCCGGGAAGACGCGCCTGACCGTGCTGCTGGCCAGCGCCCTCTCAGGCCGCGCAGACCTGCGGGTCGGCATCGTCGCGCAAACCCGCGCGCAAGCCGTCGACATCGCAGGGCGGCTCGCCGCGGTGTGCGATCGTCCGAAGATCGGATTGCTTTGGGGAAGAGCCGATGTCAAGCCGGACGCACAGGGCTGCCCGGTCCTGGAATCCGGTGCCAGAATGTGGCCAAACAGCGGCGGGGCAGTCCGCGTCGCCACCAAGGCGCGGTGGTTGTTCTCCGAGCCCTCCAAAACCATGGCCGACGTCTTGATCGTCGACGAGGCCTACCAGTGCACCTACGCAGACCTCGGCGCGCTGGGCTCGATGGCGGCACAAGTGGTGTGCGTCGGTGACCCCGGACAGATTGACCCCGTGGTGACCGGGGACGTGTCGCGGTGGGCGGACTCTCCCACCGGCCCGCACGTGCCCGCCCCGAACGCTCTTGCTGCTGCGCACCCCGATGTGGTCAATACCGTTGCTCTGCCCTACACCTGGCGGCTGGGACCAGCGACAACCGCCGTCGTGCAGTCAGCGTTCTACCCTGACCTACCGTTCACCTCACGGCGTCCCCCCGAACACATCGCCGTCGATGGACATCCCCTGCCGGAACTGACCCACCGCGCCATCACGGTCGCCAACGGAAGCACCGACGCCGCCCTGATCGCGGCCGCGGTCACGCGCGTGCGCGAGCTGCTCGGCCACGCCCAGGTAAGCACGGCGGCCGGCACCCGCCCGATCACCGAGGGCGACATCGCCGTCGTGGTCCCGCACGTGCCTCAGGCAGCGGCGGTGCGAGCGCTCATGGCCGACCACCCCGGACTGCTGTGCGGGACCGCAGACGCCCTCCAGGGGCTCGAACGCCCTGCTGTGGTCGCCGTGCACCCGATGGCCGGCAAGCGCGTGGCTGACGAGTTCTCCCTTGCCACCGGCAGGTTGTGCGTGATGCTCTCGCGCCACCGCAGCCACCTGTCGCTGATCGTCGATGACCAGACTGAGACGGTGCTGCAACAGGCCGACTCCGAAGCCGCGCACGCCGCGCGCATCGTCTTGGACAGGCTGCTCTCGACCGCCCAGTACTAGTCCGCCTGCTTCGGGGTCAACGCCGTCGTTGTGGTGCTGCGACCGTGCGCTGATCCGCTCCGTCGGCGGCGGACGCCACAAGGTCGACGAGCTGCGGGGGAGTCGAACCACCGGGCCATGCAGGTTCGAAGGCCCGCCACAGCTGCGCAGCGGTGATCGACGGGGCGATCGACAGATGCTTGTTGATCTCTTTGCGTAGCTGCTCAAATCGGGTGGCAATCGTTGCCGGGGAAGTGCTTTGGGCAAGCCATGCGAACAGCGACCCCAGAGGATCTCCGATGTGGGTCTCGATGGTTCCGCTGGCGTTGCATTCGTCTGCGAAGGTGCGCCCCTCCGCGCGGATCAGCCCGCCGATCATCTGTGCTCGTAGCTGTGATGGCACGTCGGATCCCACCGACATCAGGACGGCTTCTGGTACGCGGCGAGCCCCCACGTAGACGCGCCGCCCGGGTGTTTGGCGCACATCGCGGATGTGTGCGGCGAGCTGGGCTTTGAAGGCGTTGGTGGGTATGACGTCACCAGGTTCCATCGCACCATCCTAACCCAAGTAGGTCTAGTTATAGGTCTAGCTCTGTTATGGTGGGTGGCACCGAGTCGAATGAATCTGGACGAGAGGATGTCTGGGATGGCCGATGATTCCTTCAAGGACGCCTTTCAGCGGTTCGAAGACGCCGTCGAAGCCACGGTAGGGGCAGTGGAGGCGTGGGCATTAGAGCGCACAGTGTTCAGCGAGGAGATCTCGCGGCAAGAAGCCGACGAGTTCATTGAGCAGCTCCGCGCAGATGAGGAGTGCAGGGCCGCGCTGGACGCGTTCGGGGTTAAGCCGATCGTCAGGGAAGCCATTTTCTACCTGCACCGTGACCGCGACGACGAATGGTGGAGTGACCAGGCCACGATAGCCGTTGCTGCGACGGTGGAGGACGACAGTCTGGCCATGGAGCAGGTCTATGGAGCCCAGTGGCGCGAGATCTCGTCTCTATGTGATGGGGTTGAGGCGGTGAGTGATTCAGCGGCCATTCGCTGGCGTGAACTCGCCCAGGAAACAGTCACCTCCGGTGCGCTCGAATCCATCCGGGAGCGGGTATGGCAGTTCTGGGAACGCACGCCTGAGGATCCCCGCATCGGCCACGTCGAACGGGCGGCCGAGGCATTGACGTGTGCGGCGATGCGGCGTCTCCCGGCAGACGGCGACGTCGCGGACCAGTTGCTCATCGACGTCGCCTACGCCATCTACTTCGACGACATGCTGGCTGCCGAACAGCTCGCGGCCCTGCGAGCGCACTGGGGGCAAGTCGTCATGACGTGAGACCGACCCGCGACAGACGTCAAACGCGCCGCCATCACAGCGAGCGCCGCGGCCAATGTCAGACCCCCGCGATACACTGAACACAGCGACTCGCACGAAGAGCGCACCCAGATCGGCCAGGCCCGCGGGCCCGGTCACCAAGCCCAGAAGGGTGGCACCAATGATGTATTCCGTTGAAGGCGAACACTTCCCCTTGAATTCCTCAACGAGGATGAAGCCAACGACCTGCTGCGCACCCTGCAGGCGCGCGCTGACACCAACCCCACCGAGACGCCAACGCTGACCCAGCAGATCGCCGACGTGACCGACTGGCTGGCCTACCTCGCCGGCGAATCGTCCGAGGCCCGAGCCGATGACGCGGCGGCCGAGCACGCCGCCGGCATCTATGCCGACCACCTTGCTGGGATCGCGTGATGACCACCGCGAAGGCGAGCGACACGGACGCCGACCGTGACAGCGACGACATCTGCTCGGATCCGTTCGAGGAGGGCTGCACCGACTCCCTCGCCGACGGAGAGGGATGGAACGGGGCCTGCGGCAACTGTGCAGATCGGCAGTACGCCGCGGAGCAAGAGGATGAGGACGAGGACGGTGACCAGCCATGAGCGAAAGCCGCGACAACTGGGCACAGGTTCAGAACCTCAATTACCTACTGGTAGACCGTGACCGCGCACCCGAGGAGTTGAACACCGCGCCCCCAGAGGACGACGACCCGTGGGCCAAGAAGGTCACCCAGCCATGGGCGCTGTTCCTCGGCGAGGAAGAGGACGGACTGATCATCGAAGGCGACCTCGACGCCATCGCCGATCGCATCGACGACATTCAGCGCTACGTTCACCACGTACGGGAGCAACGACGATGAGCGCACCCGAGCACGTGCTGCCCGAGACGCTAGCCGCCCGCCCGCACGACCGACGCCGCGGCATCCCCATCCCCTACGTGAATGAGAAGGACGACCACACGGCCGATTTCGCGGCCATTCAATCGGCCAGAGTGCTCACCTGCGCGCGTGAGCGCCTGTGTGGATCCTGCGGGCAACCACTCGGATGGTGGCTGGCGTTCCTGGGCGGACCCCGCACAGCATCCGAGCGCGCCTATCTAGACCCCCCGATGCACCCCGACTGCGCCCTTGCGAGCCTGACCCTGTGCCCGCACATCGCGCGCCGGGAGCATCGCCGCGCACCCGAGCACCGCATCAGCGCCGACACCATCACCCCTGAGCTGATGACCGAAACCAAACCCGACCGCTGGGTGATGGGCATCTGCCGCGACTACGAAGCCAGGATCATCGCGCCCCGGACCCCGCAATCGCACGTGCTGTTCCTTGCCAAGCCGTTCAAACGGATCCGGAGCTGGAGCTACACCCCCGACGGCCGGCTCACCGAAGACCCACCACAACGCCAATGACCAGGCCAGATAGCACGTCCCCCGCATCTGCGGGCACGAAGGGCGGGTGGCCTACACCCCGAGCACACCCCAAGGAGGAACACATGCGCGCAGTCAAGATCGGCGCCGACGGATGGGTCGCAGGCATCGACCTCGATCCGCGCGGCCACCGAGCCAGCCACCCGGCCACCCTGGTCCTCTGGCACAACCTGGACCTCTGGTACAGCGACCAGTCCGCCACCTCTGAGGCCGAACCCAACATGGCCGCAATGGGTCTGGCGCTGGCAGTCTCCGATCACGCCCCGCATGACCTGCCGCTCATCTGCGGGAACGCCATCGTGGTCGCCACCGACCCCGAGACGGCAACACCGGCCAGCATGAGCACACAGCAGTGCCACGCCGTGAGCTACGCCCTGCTGACCTCGCTGGCAGCCTGATCAACACCAGAGCATGGGGCAGTCGAGCGATCGCCACGTGGCGACCAGCGAGTGAGGTGAGAAACCGCAGCTCACCCGGTCGAGGGAAATGCTTGCTCTCACACAACCCGGGGCGATGAACCCGAGGCGCTGACCACCACCGGAGGTGGGCAGCCGACATCCGGCCAGGCCGTGCGGCCCGGTCACCAACCCGACAAAGGAGATGCGGCGTGCCGCTCGATGACCGCTTCTACACCGCCGTTCAAGACCCCCAGGGCGACGACCTCGCCTACGCGACGTCGCTGGCCGATTTCCAGCTGGCCGACCGGGTAGCGCTGCGGCCTGGCACAACCTGGCACAACGCGGGGGAGCGCACCGGCATGGTCGTGGGTGTGCCCGGCGGCTACGTCCGAATCGTCCTCGACGGATCCGGCAAAAAGGTGCGTCTGCGCTGCAACGATCTCGCCGTCACGGCATGCCCGAATCGGTGCCGCGAAGTCACGCAGGCCATCATCTCGTCCAAGGACTTCCAGTGAAGGGCGGCGTTCTGGTCGTCGTCGCCTGCGCCGCGGCCAAGCGCGAGTACCCGGCACCGGCGGCAGAGTTGTACTGCAGCAACCACTTCACGTTCATGCTGACCGCCGCACGCAGCGAAGCGGCTGACACCACCAGAGTGTGCGGTAAGCCTGCCGGCGTCGCTATCGTCTCGGCTCTGCACGGGCTGGTGGACCTCGACACTGTCATCGCACCGTACGACCTGAAGATGGGGCAGCCCGGAGCTTGCGGTCCCGATCTGCTGGCCGCCCAGCTGTGTGTCCGCCGGCCCGACGAGATCATCGCGATGCTCCCGGCGGCCTATCTCAAGGCGCTCTCGGCCGGCGTTCACCTCGTCAACGAGGCAGGCATTGCTGACATTGTCCTGATGGACGCTTTCGAGGCCGCACCTGGCATCGGGTATCAGCGCGGCGTGGCGGCATCGCTGCTCCGCAACGCCGGAAGCATCGGAACGGCTCGGCTGGCCAGCATTGAAGTAGACAGCGCCGATGGCTGAGGAGATGTGGTATGTCGGTGCAGCGCAGTAGAATTAGGCCGTGCCCCAGACGCGGGCGCGCTCACCGGCTCGGCCTGCTGGCCCAGTCACCGCACCCCCGAAGGGATACCATGACCTCACTAGACCCCCAGACCGCGAGTCAGTCAGCGACTATGCAGACGGTGCTCGTCACATGGACCGAAGTGTCCCGACACCAGGCCCGCGTGCAGGTTCCTCTCGGTGCGGACATCGACGAGCTGGACCTGGAGAACCGGCTGGCCGAACTCGACGACGACGGCTTCCAGGGCCTGGAACGCGAGATCAACTCCGTGACTGAGGTCGAACACGACCCGCACGCCGAGATCCTCGTGCCCGCCGACCCCACCACAGAGCGCCGGGTGCGCATCCGTCACTAACCCAGGGGACGTGCCGACATGCCTGCTCAACGCCGCGCTGGGCAGGCACAAGGCCCCCAGCTGTCAGCGGCGCGCCTCGCGGCGTCGGCGCCCGCCAGGGGCGCAATGAAGGCAAACCTACGCGCCGCGGGAGCCGCGATGCCCCGATCCGCGGTGCATACTCAGAGCGAAGAGAAACCATTTGGCCAGGTCACACTGATAGGCGCGGCAGCATGACGGAAATCGGGCAGGACGGCGCAGCACCCGCCACGATCAACATCGCTGACGACTTCACGATGCCCCTGGACAGCCTGACCTCGACTTTTGCCATTCTCGGCAAGAAGGGCCGCGGGAAGACCCACACCGCCTCAGTTCTCGCCGAGGAATTGATGAGCGCCGGCTGCCTGATCTGCGTCATCGATCCCACCGGCGTCTGGCACGGTCTGCGATCGTCGGCCGACGGCCGCGCAGCCGGGTTCCCGGTCATCATCATCGGCGGTGAGCATGCCGACGTCGCGCTACGCGCCGACCAGGGAGCCGCCATCGCCGAACTCATCGTCAAGGAACGCTTCCCTGCGGTCGTGGACCTGTCTCTGCTGCGTAAAGCAGAACGCCGTACCTTCGCCACCGACTTCCTGGAAACCCTCTACTGGCGCAACCGGGAACCACTGCACCTCATCATCGACGAGGCCGACGAGTTCGCCCCGCAGCGTGCCCCCGCCGGCATGGAACGACTCCTAGGGGCCACCGAAGACATCGTGCGCCGCGGTCGAGTCAAGGGGCTCGGGGTCACCCTTTGTAGTCAGCGCGCTGCCGCTCTGCACAAAACCGTTCTCTCACAGCTTGATTCGCTGATCGCCCTAGGTGTCACGGCGCCACAAGACGTCAGCGCGATCAGTGATTGGGTCGCCCAGCACGCCGAGGAAGGGCAAGCCCGCCAAGTGCGTCAATCGCTACCATCACTGCCGATCGGTCAAGCCTGGGTATGGTCCCCCGAATGGCTCGGTGTCACCCAGCTCATCACCGTCAGACGGCGTCACACCTTCGACTCCAGCGCGACACCCAAGGCAGGCGCACGCCGCCACACCGCCAGCACCAGGGCCCCGGTCGACGTCGAACGTTTGCGCCGGCAACTCGACGACACCACCACGACTCCGGTCTCCGGAGACGCAGCGGCGGCACCCAATGCGGATCGCGAGATCCAACGCCTGCGAGGCGAACTGGAAGCCGAACGTGCCCGCGCCCACCAGGTCGTCCACGTTGAAGTCCCGGTGCTGAGCACAGATGACCTCGCTGCCCTCACCCACGCTGTTGAGCAACTACGCGCATTCGGCGAGACAATCAGCCGGGCGGCCGATCAAGTCGAGAACGCGCTCGCTGCCCACCCCGCGGTGTCAGGCCACAAGGTCCGGACCGCAGCCGAGCCCGCGAAAGCCGCTGAACCACACCGGGAGGCGTTGCCGAAGGCGAAGACGACAGGAGCGCCGGCCGGGCGAGACGACGACAAGCTCAAGCTGGCCGAGCGCGAGATCCTCACCGTCCTGGCCCAACACGGCCAGCGGACCTCCAGCCAGGTCGCATTGCTGACCGGCCGCAGCCATAAAGGCGGTGGCTTCCGTAACGCATTGTCCAGCCTTCGCACCAGCGGCCTGATTGAAGGTCGCGGTGACATCGCCATCACCGACGCTGGCCTGGACGCCCTCGGAAGCTGGGAACATCTGCCGCCACCCGGTCCCGAGCTGATCGCTTGGTGGGCAGAACATCTCGACAAAGCACCTCGAATGATCCTTCAGTATCTGGCGCGCCACCCCCACCGCGACATCCCCATCGCCGAGATCGCCGAAGCGACCGAATACAGCGCCGTCGGCGGCGGCTTTCGCAACGCCCTCTCGCGGCTACGGTCCCTCAACCTCGCCAGCGGCCGAGGCGAACTCCACATCAACGCAGACTTGCTGGGCGCGCCGTAGCGGAACTGGAACCACGACGGTTCAGTCCTGGTAATGACCAATTAGTCGGTCCCCGTTCAACTCTGGGATGTCCGCTCCGGGGACCGCATCGATCGGCCACGCATTGAACTGGCGTGAACTGCGCCCCTTTGGGACGCCGGAAATGCGGCGCGAATTGATAGGGTAAGGGCCGTGGTGAACATTCGACCGACGCGTATGAGGTCAGCGACCGATGCCCGCAATGGACTTAACGCTCTCCTCGCGGATGCTCAAGAGGGCCTGAATACGCACGTCATGAAGGGCTCTCAGATAGCCGCGCACATCGTGCCAGCCAACGCGGCCATTCTCGATGATGAGCGGCTGATGGCCGACATGATCGCCGCCCTGGCCGCTGCTGCGGCAGCCGCCGTGACGGCGTCCGGTGACTGGAGAGAGGGGCACTTCGGTCCCGGGGCCGAGAACATGGGCAGGCTGCTCACCTGGACATGGCGCACTGACGCCAAGCTGTTCGAGAAGGCGTTCTCGGACTTCCACGTCGAACTGCAACAGCAGAGCGGGCAGGCGATCGAGTTCAGTGCGGTGTGGGAAGGGTTGCGCCCTGCCTTAACCCTGGGAGTGGAAGGCGGCGAGATCACAGAGATGGGAATCGCTCTCGCCCGCAGCCGCGAGAACCAAGCATGACACCGCCGTCGCCTTCCCTCTCCGCACGAGCAATGCGGCGCTGACCGCCGCACGGATGCATGGCGCGGCCGGGGGACCTGTCATCGCCGCAGGTACGCGCACCATTGACGATCTCCGTGACGGAAAGCGACGCGCGGGCCGGTACTACCCCATTAGAGAGACGAGACGAAGCGCGTATCGCCACACCAGGAGGAATCACCCATGCAGTTCCGCAAAACCAAGACCTTCGGTCCCTTCCGCTTCACGTTGACCCAGCGCGGAATCTCGGTGAGCGCCGGCGCGGGCCCCGTACGTTTGAGCCGCGCCGCCGACGGCACCGTGCGGCGCACCCTGCGGCTGCCCGGAACAGGGCTGTGGGACACCAAAGTTGTTGGCCGCCGGAGGCGATGAGGTCAGCTCTCCTTTTAGTTCGCCGACGTTCGTCGTGCCGGGCGGCAGCCGCCGATGTCCTGGGCGCCGCACGCAAAACCGGGCATGGAGCCGAGCTGGGCACCGCAGCAGTACCCGGCCGGCCTCGACGCCCGCGCCACACAAGGCGGCCGCCGCACCGCCGGCCTACCGGAGGCATGCACCGCAAGCCGGCCCCCGTCGATGAACCGGCGACACACATTACGGAAATCGGCCTATGTCGGGAGCCCGTCAGCGCTGAACTCGCAGCTAACGTGGACTCCACCCCGACGGCCCGACCCGAGCACCCGCCCGGCAGCGACAGGCGAGTCGACCGACCAGACCACGTGAGAGAGGCGCAGATGACCACCACCCTCGGCGATACCCTCACGGCGGCAGCGTCTGGCCCCGACAACACGTCCGACCAGGTCGAACTGGTGCTCGACCTCGAAGTAGGCGACTACCTGCCCCAGTTCGAAGCCGCAGTCAGCCACGTCGACATCCGCACCGAACGACTCGGCGTGCAATGGGTGGACCTCGAGTTGACCAACGGGCAGACCATGACCCTCAACGGCCACGATGACATCGCGATCGGCCCCCGAATCCGGTCCTCCGAAGCCCCGGCACGCCCCGAACGCGACGCCACCGCGTTCGAGGTTTCCTGAACGCAGCGAAGGTAGGTTCTGGGCTGTGTCACGGTTTGTCATCAGCAACCTTCGGGTCGGCCCCGAAGAGTTCCGCGATCAACTACCCGTCACCGGGACGACGATCGACGTCCGCACCGACCCCGACGGCCAGCAGTACTTCTATGCGCGGCTCGACGGCCCCATCAAGCACCGAATCGACACACACTTCGACACCAGCGCCTGCTCGACCGAGCAGCTCGGGGCCGACGCCAACGGACCGTTCCTCTGGGTGACCGACATCGTGATGCGGCCCAGCACACCTGGAGAGCAGCCCCACTACGGCATGCACCGGTTCCCGGTCGACCTCGCCTACGCCATCGACCTGAGCTACCTCGACGACCCAGCCCTGGACATCGGGAAGATCCTGCCCATCGCGACCGCGGAGATCGACGACGTCCCCGACGATGCGCTGGCAGATGCCACCCCGACACCCGCCGACGGCGAAGCTGCCACTGCGCTGGATGTACCGGAACCGGTGAGCACCCCGGCCGCAGACCTCGACACACCAGCAGAGGGCGATACGACCACATCCCCGGCGGCAGGCGACAACGTAGCCGCCACCGGGCTCGACGTAGAACAGCGATTCACCCCGGCGCCCGAGCCCGCCCGCGGCGGTGACAACGCTTCTGCGGCGACCCCGCCGCCGGCCCCAGCAGCCCCGCACGCCCGGCCACCACGGCCGCCGATGCCGGAAGCGCTGACCGACACGTCCCCCATTCCTGTTGTCCAGCAACACCCGCCGCGCACGTATCCCGCACCACCCATACCGCCGGCGCAACTCCATGTCACGACGCCCAGCCGATCCAGGCCCTCGAAAAAGACACTGATGGTCGCCGCGACCGTCCTGACCGGCGCCCTGCTCATCATCTTGGCCGGCTGGAGCGTGCTGACATCAAGCGACAGCAGCGACAGTGACACCAGCGCCGCACCCAGCCCCACAGCATCAGATGTCGACCTGCAACGGGTCAAAGCCGAACTGCCCAAGGGCTATTCAGACGGTGACTGCACACCGACACCCGACACCACACACCCCTCGCTCACCTGCACGCCCAACGCCGACCCCGGTGGACCACAGTCCGCGACCTACGCGATCTATCCCGACAAGCAAGCTCTCCAAGAGGCTTTCACCGCCACCATCGCAACGTTCGACCGCACCATCTGCCCCGGCAACATCCAGTCACCCGGGCCCTGGCGACGTAACTCCGCCCCCACGCAGGTGGCAGGAACACTTTTCTGCGGGACCGACCGCGGCCAAGCCGTCGTCGTATGGACCAGTGAAGCGCAGACGCTGCTCAACGTCACAGCAGGCAACGCACAAGGCCCCTCGCTCGAACAGCTCTACACATGGTGGACCACCCACTCCTGAACACACTGAACGACTGAGCAACTCGACCGCCACCCCTGCCGCGACGCCGCGAGGTCCAAGAGCTGGCAGGCATGTCACACCACAGCACTACACTCAGCATCAACAACACCGCACCACATCCGGCCCGGCACGAGTGCCCGGTCACCCATATCGAGAGGTCCCCTTCGGATATGAGCAATCACTCCCTCGCACACGACATCCACCATCTCCCACACCATGTTCTGGATACCGCGCTGCCCGACCTGCGACCGATGCACTCCAGCTACGAGATCCGCACCGAATTCGTGAGATGGACGCTGCGGCAACCCAATACCTTCCCCTCATGGATGCACGCCTGGAACGCCTGGACGCATGCATCGCCACGTGCGGCCGGAGCGATCACACTGTCGGTCCCGTGCCCGAATGCCACGGCCGCCTGTTCAGCACCAGGCGGGGCATTCCCGCGGCCTGCACCACCTGCTGCGGGCGCCGCCGCACCACCATCCGCAGCAGAGCGCTCTGGCAGGACGAGACCCCGCCGACGGCGACCAGCACGCCTCAATAGACCGCGTTTACCCACCACCCGGCCGGTGCCTGCGGGCCCGGTCACCCACCGCACCACCAAAGGACACCTCATGACCGAACTCAGCGCGCTACTGCAGAGGCCACAGGAAGCGCTCGATCCTGAACTCGCCGCCTACCTCGTCGACTCACCGCTGGGACCGGTGATCAAGCACCCCCTGGTCTTCTCCATCCCACACAGCCCGCAGCTCAACGCCATGGCCAACGCACGGCTGCGCGCCAAGCAAGACGGCTGCCGACAAGCCCTCCAATCCCGGAAGTGGTCGCAGTACCTGTTCCTGCACGAACGGCCCTACCGCGTCAACGCTTTCACCCGCATTGCAGCGCAGATGGCCGCGCGCACCTACTGGACAAGCCTGGCCGAGCTGTGGATCGATGCGGAGAACATCGCCGAAAACGAGCCCCTGTGGACCACATTGCTGCAGGACAGCTCCAGGGTCCGCAGCCGCCACCTCATGATGACCGCCCCAGAACGACGACACCTCGCCCAGCAGCCGGCGTTGATGCGCGTCTACCGGGGGTTCAATAGCGACGAGCGCCAGAAGGGGATGAGCTGGAGCCTCGACGCTGAGGTTGCCCGACGCTTCGCGATGCGGTTCGGGCACGGGCGTCCCCGCGTAGCAGCCGGAACCGTCGAAAAGTCCGCGGTGATCGCCTACCTGAGCGGGCGAGGAGAACACGAAATCATCGTCGCGCCGGCGGCCGTGCGCGACCAGCACGTGACCGACGCGCACCGAAAGCAGAGGCCGAACAAGCTAGGCGGATGACCCCGCGGCCATCGCCAGAAGATGACCCCGGGTCTGCACCACGTCACCAAGAGCCCGGTGCCCGCCGCCGTTGCGCAGCCACCGCTTGGCACCCATGAAATCGCTGCGCGGGGCCATCACATCGGCCCACCACCCCGCATCAGATGCCGATCCGGCAGCATCCAGGCTGTAGCGGCGGCAGTCATCAGCGACGACTTGCCGGTCGTAGTCGGCGTTGTAGGCCAGGACCACCCGGCCCTGGGCAACCTGAGCGAACTGCTCGTACACCTGGACCCACGTCGGCACCTGCGGCGCGCTGACTTCGTGCTCAGTGATCCCGTGAACGGCCTGCGCCGCCGGGGTGATCGCGCACCGCGGATTGACCAACGTGTCCAGCAGTGGCCGACCGGTATGGGCGTCCACCACGGCGATCTCGCAGATCGGCCCACCCATCGACACCGTCTCGGTGTCCACGATGATCGCCCGCCCCGGCGCGAGCACCGAACGGGCAAAACGCGCCGCCGCCTCGCGCGGCGATAGCGCCTCGGCGTCGATCAAGTACTGCTGCCGAAGGCTCAGTGCTGGACCGTCCTGAACCCCACCCAGCGCACCGCTGAGGCCCACAGCGCGAGTCAGCGCAGCCTGGCGGCACTCCAACTGCGCCACCGCCCCCAACGAGCGCTCCAAGGCCGCTCGGGTGTCCCCGCTGCATCGCTGCGGCCCACCGGGCTCATGGCTGGCTTTGCACACGACGATCCTCACTTCACGACTCGGCGGCGGCGAATCGCCTCCCCCTGGTAGTACCGGGCGCCACCGACATTTCCGTCACGCGTCGCGGCCGAGGGTGACGAGAGAATCTGGCATCAGACGACGGAAACAGCGACCCGCGCCGGTACTACCTTCATGAGATGTCCACACCCCGTCGGAGGACCCATGTGCAAAGCAAGTAGCGAACCTGGTGGACCGCAGCGATGCAGCGGCGACACCCGCGCTAAGGCCGCCCGCTCTGCAGACGACGTCGCCGCGCTGGAGGCGAGGCAACACGACCTGACGGCACGGCTGGATGCCGGCGCCAGCGCCGCACCGCCGAGCACGGCCTGGGGCCCGCACATCGGGCCGCCGCCGTTCGCCGATCCGCCCAACGCGCCCGACTTCGACCAGTGGTACGCCGAGAAACTCGCGCAGAACCCCGACTACCGCAGAGAGCACGCCTACGGCCACTTCTACAACCTGGCCGGCGACGTCAGCACAATGCCTGGCTACACAGCGCAGACACCCGCCCAACTGCAGCAAGCAGCGAACGCCGGGCGCGAACAGCGGAGCCCCCGATGGTCCGACTACGCGCCAACACCCACCGAGAGGTACTGGGACAGGAGGGAAGCGGGCCTGGATGCCGACTCAAAGATCGGCACTGATGACCCCAATTCCCCGTTCTGGAAGGCCGCGCAGGAGGCCGAACGACGCAAGGCCGCGAAGGCTCTGTCGGATTCCGGTCAATCTCAGAGGGCTACTCGACGAGTCGGCCGCGTCATCGACAAACTCACCCGGAAAGACGCCTGACAGCGGGGGCGCAGCGTCACCAGGGGTTTGTCGGTGGGTGCCGCTAAACTGGAACCCAACGGAGCCCAACACGCACCGACACAAACCGGCCGGACATGAGTGTCCAGTCCTCGATAACACCGGGAGAGACACCGATGACAGCTGCACAGGCACCCGCCTTCACCGTGATCCTCACTGACGCACAACCGACCCTGTTCAGTATCGACGACGAGGCCTTCACCCGCTGGTGTGACGCCAAGGGTGAGGAGTTGGCCTGCGAGATCCCGACGCGAACCAACCCCCGCGCCGGCGCAGCACTGTCAGACCTATTCCACAACGCCAAGGAAGCCGCAGTGATCCTCGGAGACAACGCCTTCGAACTCGACGTCTACGGCGATGACGACGAAGATGTCAGTGGCTTCTACGCTGTCCTGAAGAACAACGTCGGCAACCAGCGTCTCGTCGGGCTCACCAGCGGATGGACAGAAGTGCCCCGCGTCGAGGATGCCACCGACGCTCGCCTTGGCGCGCGAGAGCACCTGGACGAAATCTGCACCGTTGCCAACGACGTCCTGCGCGCGGTCGCCGCCCGCCCGGACGCGACCGCGACCTCCCACCAACACTTCGGCTACTGGATCAACCGCGCCCGAGGAACCGCCCGCTGCTACCAATGCCAGTACCAATTCACCGGAACCGACACCACCGCCGAAGACTGGCAACCGTCCTAACCCGCTGACCTGTCGGTACCCACGGCTATCCTCAAAAGGGCTGCGGTACAACAACCGCCAGCCAACCAACCGGCCCAGTGCGCGCACTCGGTCACCGACAACCCGCGAAAGGTTGAGTCAATGGGATCAATCAGCTACGCCATTCCACACCGCAGCTCCGCCCGCGCAGAAGTCGCCCAGCACGTCCGCGGCACCCGCGCCGAAGTCATCGCCTCCAACAGTGCACCCGGAGACGGATACGAATGGGGCGGAACGTACTTCGCCGCCCACCGTGAGGAGAGTGGACAGGTATGGGCTTCGATCACCCTGTTCGCTCAATACCGCGGCGATGTGGTGATCAAGATGATGGACGAAACCATGGGCCCAACAGCCCTCGGGGTCGGAGCGACGGTCCTGGCGGCGCTCACCGAACCGGAGGGCGACTACGCCCGCCAGTGGCGCCAAGAAGCCGCCCACTACCAACAGCAGCGCGCCGCGGCGCTGGCAGCTCGCGGCCGATGGATCACCCTGCAGTCGACTGTCACCCTGCGAAGTGGCACCGTGATCGACACGGTCCAGGTCGATAGCCTGCGACTCTGGACAGCGCGGTCGGGCAGGAAGATTCGCCCGAACTGGGATTGGTTCATGTCCACGTGGAGTACGACACCGCACCCCGGCTAACGCTTCGCCGGGAGCAGGCCGGATGTCGGAGCCCCCGACTACCGTGAACGCATATGGCGAAGCGAGTTCGCCACCACCGGCATGGGCGTGAGCGCCCGGTCACCGACCCGAGAAGGGGAAACCCAATGTTGAGCCAGACACCATCGGTGGCCGCGTGCCCCGGTGAAACACCCGAGGAACGTCGCCGACGCTCCATGTCACTGCACTACCGCAAGGCCCACACCCGGGGCGCGAGCCGCGTGCGCTGGGACGCCTACGACCTCGCGGTGCTCTACCTGTCGACTGGGCGACCCGAACTGGTCACCCCCAAGCAAATTCACGCTCAGATCAACGGCGGGCGATGCGCGCTCTCACCCGTGCGAGTGGCGATCCGGGATGCCCGCCGCGACTGCGCCACGGCCGGGGTCGACCATGGCTAGAACCACTGATGAGACCACGTGCACCGTCTGCGCCGTTCGCCTTGTGCGGCGTTGGAACGCCGCCGGCACGGACTTCACCTGGCTCGACGACAGCGGCCGCGGCTGCGGTGGCCAAGGCGGGCCGGCCGGGGTCGACAACATCGAGGACTACCTCGATTGGCTCCGCGACCACGATATGCGCGGCTACTCAGCGTTTCTGGCTCAGGTGACCCTCGGCGCGGGCCTGCTGCCCTGGCAGCACTGGCACCGTCCGATGGACGTGCCCGTGGTGTACGCCCCAGGTGAAGTGCTGCCCTGGTGCTGCGGCGAACCCGCCCAGCTGATCCGCGACGGCTGGATCTGCCGAGAGAACAACCAGCACCGGCCGATGCCGGCGGTCTGACAGCACCTCTCCCGGCATGTCAGACCGTCTCGATACACTGATCACCGGTTGCCGCTCCGATTTGGGTGACCGCCAACGGCAGGGTTCTGAGGGCCCCGTCACCCACCGTAAGGAGACGATGATGAACTGCAGCGCAGACGATCTGAACAATCTTGTGCCTCATAGCGAAACGCCGCGGCGACGTGAGGTCCTGGTATGAGCGGCCCCGGACCGGTGAACGCCGTACGCAACCTCATCGACCAGCACGGCTGGGCGGTCATCGGGGTCTTCCCGACATCAGTCGATGACGGCCCGCCGTTCAGTTACACCGTCGGAATGACCGACCGCGGCTTGCCTGAACTGGCGGTCTACGGGCTGGATCCGCGCTCTGCGGCAGGGGTGCTCAACGCCGTCGCCGGGCATGTCATCACTGCAGGAGAGTTGCCCCGCGGGAAAGCGATCGACGGCCTGCTGGCAGGAGGGTTGCCGCTGGTCGCGATCACGATGGACGACACCAGCGACCTATCGAACGTGCGGGCGCTCTACGGCGCAGTGATGGCAGCGCAACAGATCGTCTGGCCCGACAAGAACGGGTTAATGCCGTGGCAGCAATGGGATCTCGGTGAGGCCCAACCACTCAAGGGGAATCCGCCTCATGAATGAGCGCCAGAGCGAGCCCGTGCTTCTGGGCGGGTACGCCGCCAAGCAGTGCCCGGTGCGCACCCAGCACGACTTCGGGCCCCATCCGATGACGTGGGTGCCAGAGGCGGAGGAACAGGCGCGTCTGGACGCGGGCATCGACTTCGAGGCCGACGTGTTCGCCCGCCTGATCGCGGCGCACCCCGGCACCGTGCACATCGCTGCCGCGCTGCGCCGACAGGACGCCACCGCTGAGACGCTGGCCGCGATGGACGCTGGCGCGCCACTGATTCTGGGGGATGGCTTCCCGACGACCCCGCCGGTGCGCGTAAGGGCAAACCGGACCTGTTGGTGCGGGTGGCCGGCGGCTACCTGCCCGCCGACGTCAAGCATCACCGCACGCTGGAGGCCAAGAAAACCAAGAGCGCGCGGGTATCGCGACTCAGCACGCCAGGAGTGCACCACCTCGAATCCGGGTTCACCGCCGCAACCAGCCACCGGCTGGCAGATGGACTCCAGCTGGCGCACTACACGCGGATGCTGCAGGCCTGCGGGCGCCATCCTGGCCCGCAGTACCCGTGGGCGGCAGTGCTGGGCACCAGTGAACTGCCCGGGCCGGCAGGCGACGAGCTGGTGCTCGTATGGCACGACCTCAACGAGCCGCTGGGCTTCACCTACTCCAGAAGCAGCGGCAAGGCAGCACGCACGCTGATGCAGCGCTACGACCACGAACACCGATTCCGGGTGGTCGTGGCCGCCGCGGCGAATGCCCGTGCTGATCGCCTCGTCACTCCGGTCCGGCAACCGGAGTGCCGCAGCTGCCCCTATGAGCGCACGTGCGCCCGCGAGATGGTCGCCCAAGACGATCCATCCCTGGCGTTGACCGTGGGCAGCCTGGACACCCGTGAGTGGCTGGCGCTGCGCGCGCTGGGCGTCACGACGACGGCTGCTCTGGCCGAGGTCGACCTCGACGACGACCACTTCCTGCAGCGGTACTACGCCGAGACATCGCACCGCGGCCGCGATCACGCGCGCTCCCGTCTACGGGGTGCTGCTCAGCGCGCGGCGATGGTGGAGGCCGGAGTCGCCCTCATCAAAACCGGTCACGGGCCAGTGCAGGTGCCCGCCGCTGACGTCGAGATCGACCTCGACATCGAATGGGACACCGAAGGACACGTCTACCTGTGGGGTGCGCGGGTGCGCACCGCGCGCGACGACGCCACCGCCCAGTTCCATGCCTTTGTCGACTGGGCGGTGAGCGACACCACGGGCGAGCGGGCGCTGGCTCAGCGCTTCCTGCACTGGCTGCAAGAGCTGCGCGACCACGCCGGGACCGCCGGGCAGACCGTCGGGGTGTTTCACTGGTCGGCGGCTGAGCCCTCGCGGCTCAGAAGAATCCTCGGTAGCGATGCCGAGGACCTTCTGAGCCCCGACACCGGAGTGTTCACCGACCTGGAGCGCACGTTCAAGGAGCAGTTCCTCTCGCTTCACGGAAGCAGTATCAAGACGGTCGGACCACTGTTCGGCTTCAGCTGGAGTGCTGAGGATGCCGGCGGAGCCCTGTCGCAGAGACAACTCGAGCACGCCCGCCCGGGCCGGCCGAACAACGACGAACCCCGGCAGTGGCTGCTGAGCTACAACGCCGACGACACCGCGGCACTGGCCGCCATCAGAGACGGGATGCGCCAGTGGGAGGTCGCCGCCGGCGCGAACCCGGCCTGAGGGGCGCAACGGCCACCGAGAATCGTGTCGATGTCAGACGACCGCGATACGATAAGCACTGTCAAACAACGGGTTTGGCGCATACGGCCGGGTGTGAGCATCCGGTCACAGATTCCGATGGCAGGAGCAACACGTGGCTAACTACTATGGCAAAGGGCGCACCAACACCTTCCTGGTGAACGACGTGCAGGCCCTCAAAGCGGCGCTGGAGGGCAGCGAGTTCGCCGTGCGTGAGCGACCCGAACGGGGACTCGGGGCGGTGTTCCTCACCGCCTCCGACAGCGACGGTGCGGGTTGCTGGGGCCAGCTCGTCAACGTCGACGGACAGGACGATCCCGAGGAGTTATTCGTTCCCGACATCATCGCGGCGCACCTGCAGGACGGCCAGGTGGCGGTGTTCGTACACGCCGGAGCTGAGAAGCTGTGCTACATCAGCGCCTACAGCATCGCCGTGCACTCCAGCGGGCAACAGGTGCGCATCGACATCAATGACGTCTACCGGATGGCGGCGCAGGCATTCCACCTCAGCGCCGACGAAATCGACTCAGCCACCGACTAACCCGCGCACGACGCGGCGCGGGCGTGTCGGTGCCCCCGATAGAGTGCGTCACGAACCACCCCAACGGCCGCGGCTTGTGAGCCCGGTCCACAACCGCCTCCGAAGGAGACTCACCATGATCACCAAGACCGCGCATGTTTTCCCGCAGACTGGCACCGACGACACGACCGCCCGGCCAGATGCCACATCCGCCGATGTGGGGCAGGCGCTGCGCATCGGCGTCGATGGCAGCATCGACACCATCGATCTCACCCGCGCCCAGGACGGTTCCTACGGCACGGCGATCTGCGAGGCGATCGGCTGCCGGCGCTACACCATCACCGATGTCGACGCGCAGACCGACATGTGGATCGACGACGAGGGCATGCCCGACCTGGGCGACGTAGAGATGGTCACCGCCACCCTCAACCCGCTGGCGACGCTGCTTTTGGCCGAGCACCGTGAGATCTATCAGCCCTACTTCGGTGTGGCCCTGTTCACCGGCCGTGATGGGGAGCGCACCACCGGGCTGGACGCCGCGCACGTGATGCGCCTGCGCACCGCGGCCGAGGCGATCGCGTCGCGGCCGGCGCACCTTGAGGCGTTCCGCCAGCGGGTCATCGCCGCGGTGACCAGGCGGGCGTGACAAGGGCCTGGAAGGGGTCCACCGCCACCAGCTGGCGGCGGACCTCCTCCGGCGCACCTTCAGAAGCCCAGGAGGGTCAGTCCCCGGGCAGCGGTCCGGATCGACGGCGATCCAGCACCGTCTGATCTGACGGCGGATAGGGGTCGACCACGGGGACGATCTCGACCGGCCCGGTGAGGCGGGCGCTGCGGCGCCGCGGCGGCCTGAGCGCCCGCAGCGCCTCCACATCCGGGCGATCCCCGGCATAGCCGGTGCCGTCACGCGTCACGAGCACCTCGACGTCGATGACGGCGCACCCGGTGTTGGTGCAGCGCAGGCGAAGCCGTCCCCCGTCGCGTGCAGGGTCGGTGGGGGCGGGCACGCAACTGACTTCCCCGCAGAACAGGCAGGGCATCCGCTGCCCCGACACCCGCGCGTGGGGTGAGGTGCCCGCCGCCCAGTCGGCTCCAGGGCCGAAGGTCCACTGCGGCCGGTCCGTCACGGGCAGGAACTGTGCCAGGATGCGCACGTCGGAGCGCTGCGTCGTCGCGGTGACACCGTCGTCAACGATCACGATCTCGGTTTCGCGGGCATCGCAATCGGTGTGGTCGCAGTACATCTGCACGCGTCCCTGGTCCACCCGAAGGTCTCCGAACGAGACGATGCTGGTGGTCTTTCCGCACAGGTAGCAGCGGGTCGGGGTTTCGGCGGGCAGGGTGCGGATCCACGGGTTCTGGCCGTGACTCCACGACCGCGCCGGTGCCGGCGGCCGTGCGTGATCGACTGCGGCCAATGCCGCGGGGAAAGGAACGCCGGGGTTGGCGCGCTGGAACGCGCGGGCGGCCTTCTTGAGGGATGAGTTCTTCGTCATCAGATAATCCGTTCACCTGGTTAGACCGGCGAAGCCCCGCACGTCAACGCCTACCAACAGTGATCGGTGTATCGCAGATCCAGAGGACCTTGCCCTTACTGTCGCTGCGCGGTGCGGGCGCCTGAACGACTCGGGGTCAGCCATGCGAAACGGCTCTGCACCCCACTATAGCCGCCCAGCATCGCCCAGGCATTGCTGTCGGAAGCGGGGCACCGCGCCGGGGCGGGTTACGCGCCGCGTTGGGTCTGTTGCTCGGCGACCAGGCGGGTGCGCTGGCCCCATTCATAGCGCAAGGCGTACATCAAGGTGTGCCACATCGGCATTGTGATGACACGTTGTGCCTCAGGGCCTTTCAGCGTCTTCCCGAACGATGGTGCGCGCTTGGTCCACTCCCAGGCGGCGCTGCGGGTGACATCGTCGGCGATCCAGTAGAGCAGCTCGTCGGGGTCGTCGGTCTCGCGCAGGACGTAGCCCTGCCAGATGTCCTTGGTGAAGTACCGGTAGCGGTGACGGCTCACGCTGTAGGCGGGCCCACCCTGCCTGTTCTCTTTGCCGGCCTTGACGCACTTGGGCTCCTGGATCTGGGAGATCGGCCATCCCGCCAGTGCGGCGATCTGGGCCCGCAACGCCGCCACCTCCCGCACGAGGTGAGCCTCGTCGAGCGGGCCCCGCGGGGCCGGGTCCGGAGCCGGGACAGCCCGTGGGCGATCGCGCTGAGCAGCGTGAGCGGTCGGCGGGGTGCGAGGGGGTGGCGGTGCGCCGCGGTTGTCGTCGGCGACCTCTCGGGGGTCGTGGGCAGGTTCCTCGGGCAGGTCGTCGACCAGGGCGACGCCCCACGCCGCGGTGTTGGCGGGGAGCAGCTCGGCGCTGTCGCCGGCGGGCTCCAGGACCGCGGTCAAGTTCATCGCGAAGTTCTTCATGCTGGGGTACGGCGGTTCGTCGGGGCGGCGCGGCGACAGGATGACCTCGGTGACCCAGAGGAACGGTCCGTGTGCGTCTCGGCCGAACCGCTCGGTGGCGATGCGACTCCCGTCGAAGGTGGCGTCGTAGTAGAAACGGAGCGGCCTCTGAAGGACGGCGTGGAAGGCCGGCGCACCGTGTGCGTCGGCCAGCATGTTCACCGTGTACCCCGCGGCCGGCAACTGTTCGGCCAATGCCGGGTCGCCCGACTGCACGGCGGTGATGACGAAACTGGACACGCAGTGAACCTACCGCCGCGACCACGCTCAAACGCCCCCCGTCGTCCCCGAATTTCTGCTGGTCAAGACTCTGTCCCGCCTACCGCTGTCCACCGTGAATCTCGTGACCGGCGGGGGTCTGTCATAGCGGTAACGTCGACCGGCATGGGTGAGGTCATCGAGTTCGGTCGGGGCGGCACCGGCCCGGACTACGCCGACGCGAAGTTCAGCATCAAAGACGTCGCCGAAGCCAGCGGACTGCCGCAGCCGGCGATCGCCCAACTGATCTCTCGCACGTGGACTGCCGCGGGTTGGATGTACACCGCCGCCCAGTTGCAGGAGGCCGTCGACTACGCAAGCCGCCACCGGATGGCCCAGGACGTCTCCAGCGCCGCGGCCGACGGCACCGGCCAGCGTCCCGCGGATCCCGACGCCATGACCGTTGCCGCCCGCATCGCAGACGCACGATCGAAACATCCGAGCGCGGACCTGACCAACCGCGACCCCCGAGAGGGTTGAGCGCCGGGTTGCCCGGTCTCTATCGGGGGGCGTAGTAGCCGTTGGACAGCAGCGGGGCGCCGTCCTCGGCCATGAAGGCCCGCCGCAGATCCGCCGCGCTGAAACCCAGCAGATGCGACAGCGGCACCAGGGTGAGCAGGGCGAAAGCCGGATCGGGTGCGGTGGCTATAGCGCCGCGGGAGTGGTGCACCAGCACCTGGGACTCCTCAGCGCCGGCACCGAGGGTGTAGCCGGGGGCGAGGTCGCTGTGCGCCCAGGGGAGCTGGAGGTAGGGCAGGGCCAGGTCCTCGCGGATGTCATCGCCGAACAGGCTATACAGATGGTGCTCAACGACTTTGGGTGAGGCGATGAGCAAGACGATGTGCTCGTCAGGGTCGGTGTCTGGCTCCGTCCGAGCGAGCACCACCCCTTGATTGCCATGTGGGCGTAGGTGATAGCGGGTATTGGCGCCGTTGAGCGGGCGTAACTCGATGGCGTCCGCGTCGTCGTCGAGGGTGGTGTAGCCGGCGGCTTGTGCCCAGGCGCGAAGATCGGGACTCAGCGACGTCGAGGCCATGGGGTGCAGGGTAACCGTGGCGGCGGCCCCAGCCGGGCGAGGGCGAGCAGCTTGGATGCGGCGGGGGGAGCGGCGCATGTGTTCGACGATGTCCGGGAAAACGTAGGACTGCGGGTGGTCGAAATGTCGGTGGGTGGGATTAGGGTCGCAATCATGAACAACCGCGTACACGAAACCCGGCCGGATCCCGGTCCGGGCTACCGGTGGGCTACGCGTCGCGAACACGTCGTTGATGCACTCCTAGGCTTGTGGGACCTGCTGCTCGCATGCGCGGCCGGTGCGATTGCCGGCACCGTGACTCTCGCAGCGTTCGCCTGGGTGATCCCTGGCGTGTTTGCGACGTCGAGCCGCGCCGCATCTGAACTGACTGGCGGCGACAATGGTTCTGCGCCATCGGGTGTGGCGCTCGCTGTCGAGGGCATCACGCCCTGGGTCGGTCTCGCCGTAGGACTCATCGTCGCAGTACAAGTAACGCGGACCGTGGCGCGGCGGCAGCCGCTGCGCGGTGGACCGCTGCGGCCGGATCCCGCGAGAGACCAGTAACGCTTCCTTGGCGCACTCGGCTGCTTAGCGCCGGGCGTCTGGACATCCGACGTGACCGGCAAGGCGTTGTCCGCAGCGTGCTCCGGCGCTCTTTAGATCATCACGATTCGGCCACCGTGGACGTACTCGACACGTGTGGGCCCGACCTGGGTGACCGGCTGCGTCGGGTAGGTGTGGCCGTGGATGAGCAGTGCCGGCTGGGCACGCCGTAGCCAGTCGTTGAGGGCCTCGATTCCGATGTGCGCTGGGTCTTCGTGGTCGTTTATGCCACGGGGCGGGCAGTGGGTGACCAGGACATCGGCGGCCGGCAGCTCGGCGACGAGACCGTGGTACTCCTCTTGGGTGTAGAGCGCCGCGGCGGTGTCGCGTTTGTAGCGCACGCACCCCTCAAGGCCGGTGAAGGAAACACCGTCGATGTCGACCGTGGACAGGTGCAGGTTGTGCATCCCGAGAGCATCCAGATAGTCGCGCCTGCAATGGTTTCCGTAAACACCCATCGTCGGCACCCCGGCGCGATCGATGCCGGTGAGCTTGTAGCGGTTCAGGTCACCGGCGGTGATGACGACATCGATGCTGTAGGTGCCAACAAAGTCCGGGATCGGCATGCCCAGCTGCGGCGAGGCGTCGGCAATGACCAGAGCCCGCATACGTTCCCGGCCGCTCAGACAATCCGCTTGACGACGACGTCGCGTGGCATGGCGGCGATGCGAACGACGTCGCCGCTCTGCGGTGCGTGGACCACTTGACCGCCGCCCAGGGCGATCTGGACGTGCTCGGGGCCGCGATTGCTGAATCGAGAGAAGACGAGATCGCCGGGCTGAGCATCCACTGGGTTGATACGGGTGCCGAGATTGATCTGGTCATAGGTTGTCCGTGGCACTTCCGCTCCGGCCGCCTGGGCGTAGGACCACTGCACCAGGCCTGAACAGTCGAAGCCGCCGCCCGTGGGGCCGCTGGCGTTGCCGCCGCCCCACACATAGGGGAGTCCCTTTGCCGTCAGGGCCTTCTCGGCGATCTTGCGGCCGGCCTCGCTGCCACCGCGGCCTGCTGGCAGTCCCGCCGCTTCGCGCTGCTCGCCGTCAGACCCCTCGCGCGTGGACGACGCAGGCTTGAACGCCGAAGCAAGGCTCGCCGCCGGCGATGTCAGGGCACTCAGCGGTGATCCGCCACCGCCGCCTCCTGATTGGCCGCCGCCGGGCATCCCGCCACCGCCGCCGCCTGATTGGCCGCCGCCGGGCATCCCTCCACCCGCGCCCTGCATAGCCGCCTTCGCCTGCTCGTAATAGCGCTGCGCCAGACGGTCCACCATCACCCTGCGCAGATCGGCCGGCGGTATCTGCTCACGCACGGTGTTGGCCCCATTGCCGACGGCGTCGGCCTTGGCCTGAAGCACGCCCAGTTGTCCCATGGGGGTGCCTTCCACGGGAGCGAGCTGGCCGCGGCGATCGTCGTAGGTGCCGTGGATACCGTCGAGCTGATCACGCGCGCCGGTCACGTTGTCGGCGGATTCATCCACGACCGGCACCAATGAGGGGTCAATCTTGGCCAGCTCAGCACTGATCTCTGCCTGGCTCTTGCGGTCGTCGATGAGTTTGTCGATGAAGGCACCCAACCCGCCGGGCAGGGCGTTGAGGCGCTGCTGAATCTGGTCAGGTACCTGCGAGGGCAGCGGAGCGGTCACCGGAGTGCCCTCACCGAGGAGTCCGCGCAGTTGGTTGAGGATCGAGCTGACTTCGTCGCCGGTGCTCATCGCGCACCCACTTCCCCGGGGTCGCGTCGCGCATGCGATGTCGTGGGCCGCGGTGGCGCCGCACGTGGCACACGAATGAGATGCGCATACCCAGCGTTGACTGCCACCCGAGTCCCTCCGTGTTCGTGGTTGCTCAATATTCCCATGACAGGGGATCGTGAGCGCTTCTCCCACGTCACCGGATTCTGTGCAGTGGTTGAATCCGACGCCAAGCGGGTGGAACACTCCCGCCGCTGCCCGTGTCGAGGCGCTCACGGCGGGCTGAGGCCCCCGCGAAATTGGTGCATCAGCACCCCCGTGGGGCGTGTGAGGATCGGTAGTAACCGGATACGGAGTAACCCGCCTGGCAGGCGGTCCGTTCCGTCAGGACTCACGAGAGGAGCCTGCGATGGGCCCTGTCACTGCGGCGGCGGCGGCCGGCGACGACATGGATGCGGTGCGCAGTTTCGCCCGCAACCTCAAGATCGCCTGCGACGAGTTGCACGACGATCCGTTCAACCCCGAAGCGCGCTCGGCCTTGCTGCGACTCCTCGAAGACGACTGCCGGGCAGCCGATGCCGCATTGGCCCGAGTCGTCGAGAACTGCGGCGCGTAGGAACCTGCCAGGCGCGCCCTGCACCGTGCCTGCGCGGTGGTGACTCACCCAGCCGCGGGTGAGCTGCAACAGCGAATCGCGCTGGCCGCAGTGTTGACGGAAACCGGCCGCTGCGTCGGTACTTCCCCGGTGATGACAGTCCGACACAGGGGAGCGGCATGGGTGAAGTAGGCGCCGAGGCCGTGGATGGCCGCCGGACGCGGTGGAATCATGTGCAAGGCCGGTAACGAACCCGGCGGGCCCCGGCGCTGCAGTGCCGATCCCCGTGCCCAGCTGCAGCGTTCGGTGGAACGAGTCAGCGAACTGGAAGCGCGGCGAGACCAGCTCGCCGCGCAGATCCGCGCTCTCAGCGCCGAACGAGCACAGCTCGCCGAGGCCATCGACGACGAGCACGCACACCTCTACGAAGCGATTACCGCCGCGAAGCCCCGCACCATCGACATCAACAAGAACGAGCGCGTCAGGGTCGGATACTCCGTGCGCGGCGGCGAGCCCACTGTGAGCGTCGACTGGCACGGAGCGATCGGCGCGGTGTCCTGGGATGGACGCGCCGAGTTCGACGAGCAGACCGCGCACGCCCTCGCTGACGCCCTGAGCGGGCCGGCACCAGAGCAGTGGCAAGTCAAGAGGCTCACCCCGCCGGGCTCTCGCTATGAGTTCGTGTACGCACGCCAAGAGCCAACCAAGCCCGGCCCCATCGTCCTGGACGTCATCGACCGCGACGGGCTGCAAGATATGAACTCCAAAGCCCTCAAGCTGACCGCCCCGGCCGTGCGCAGCTTGTGCCGGGCACTGCGTGACGCAGCCAGCGGACTGTCCGGGGCCCAGCAGGCACCGCCGGCGGACCAGTTCGACAGTGCGCCGGCCAAGCGCCGTTGAAGCCCGATCGGATCCAGGGGGGCGAACGCGGCGGAATAGCGCCAGTAGCTGCGCGGGTATGCCGTAGCTTGCTGGTTGCATCACCGAACATCGCATAGAGCCGTGACCAGCGCTGATGGCATGTCCCCGGCTGAGGGCGGGCAACCGGGCAAGAAATGGGGGAGAGCGTCGTGGCGTCACTCACCCGCTATGGGGCGGAGGTCGGCTCAGTCTTCAGTCTCCTGGGTCAAGAGGAGAACGACCTCACCGCAGCGCTCGGATTCACCATGGCGCGCTGCAAGGCCCTGGGCGCCGCCATCCTCCGCCGGGTGTGGCCCGCCTTCGACGACAGCGACGCCGACGTCAGCTTCGCCCTGGAAGTGCGCGCTGAAGTGGGCCGCACCGATCTGGAAGTTCAGCTCCCCGCCAGCTCCTCTCTGCTGATCTTCGAAGCCAAGCGCGACTGGCTCGTCCCCACCACACAACAGCTGCAACAGTATGTTTCGCGCATTCACCGGCACGGCTCAGGTGCGCTGGTGTCGTTGTCGCAAGCCTCGCCTGCACTCGCGGCCACACAACTGCCCGCCGACATCGACGGCGTTCCCGTGGTGCATCTGTCCTGGCGCGACGTCTTCGCCGACATCGCAGCAGCACGGCCGCTCTGCCGTGGGCGAGAACGCATCTGGCTCGAAGAACTGCACACCTACCTGACGGAAGTGATCCGCATGAGGACCGTGGCCGACAGCATGACCTACAGCGTCGTACTCAGCGAGGACCGCCCCGGCGGTGAGGGCACACCGACCTTCCGCGAGATCGTCACCGAGGGCAACTGCTACTTCCATCCCTACGGCATCGGCGGATGGCCCACGGACACACCGAACTTCATGGCCTTCCGGTGGGCCGGGCACGTCCAGCGCATCCATCGCATCGTTCGCGTCGACGTCGTCCCCACCATCCGTGACCGGTTCGACTACCTGCCCGAAGGCCCCCTCAGCGACCGGGCGCACGCTGTGTATGACCTGGGGCCACGCATCCCGCCCTTCGAACCGATTCCCAACGGCGCCGGGATCTACCCCTCATCTCGACTGTGGGTACTCCTGGACCAGTTGCAGACAGCGCCCACGCTGAAGGACGCAATAGCGCAAACGCATGCACTACAGGAGAAATGGGCGTCGCCGTGACGCTGAGGGCGAGCCCCGGGTAGGTCTTCGCCAGGATAAAAGCCATCACCCCACGTGCGTGACCACACCGGATGGTCGCACCGGCAGGTCGGCACGGGGCGCCATGCTGAGGGTTGCGGAGTCGAGAAAATGCAGATGCCGCGGCCCCGTTTCTGGGCGCAGTGGAGTGCGAGACTGACTCAATGAGTCACGTTGTGCACCCAGTCGCGTTGCCGGAGCTGCCGCCGGCCCGGGACTTCCTCATGTCCGCCGGCTTCGAGGGTGTGGCGACGTTGCTCGCTGCAGTCATCGTGCTCAGCGCGGTCATGGTCGGGTCGCGTCGTGCCGGGAAGCGGAGCCTTGCCGAACGGGAACAACGCGATCGCCACCATGAGGAACGGCGTACCGACGAACAGCACGCGGCCGCAGTCGCGCGCTGCTGGGATCGCTGGTGGCAGCTTCTCGAAACTGCCGAGATAGAACCTTCAGCCAGCGAGGGCGCGACCCTGGGACTCGGGCCGGAGGTGGCCCTGGAACTTCTGCGAGGACTACTCCGAGATGCCGAGCAGCTTGGTGACGAGACGCTCACCAAGGCGATTGCGGTCTACCAGGAGCAGCTGCTGTTGGTTCTGGTGCAGCAGAGCGGCCCACTGTCTGCTTTGGCCAAGGAGTCTGGGGCCCTATCGGTCAATGGCGCACTCATCACCTCCACGCGACGGGACACGTCTGCGTCAGCCGACCACGGATCTGCGTCGACCGGGGCTCCTGAGCAGAGAAGGCAGGCCGAGGTGGAATCGACAGCACCCGACTCGATGGTCGCTGCGACGTCATCGCCCGTCCCGGCAGAGGCAACTACGGGTAGGCGGCGTCGGCGATGACCACCACGCGACAGCACATCGAGGATCTGGAGCACTCCAAGTGGGCTGGGGTGACCAAACAGGCCGCCCAACATTCGGTCGAGACGGCGCAGCGGCTGGGCTTGACACCGCGGCCGGAGACGGTGGCAGCGGCCGCGATGACCGAAAATGAACTCATCGAGCGCCGCAAGCGGAACGGGCCAACCAAGAGACGATCCTCGCCGGTGATGCAGCTCGTTGAGGCCGACCAACGAAGTCGCGAGGCTCACAGCCGGGAACGTGACGCCCAACAAGGACGACTCGATGCCGAAGCAGCAGCCGCGATCGCACGTGCTGACGCCGACGAGTCCGCGGCGATCGCCACGGCCGCGTGTGAACGCGCCAGGGCGGTGGAAGCCGAATCGGCAGAACGAGACCGCAGGCGTTCGCGGGAGCATACGGCCGATCAGCAGGCGTTGGAGCAGGCGCGTGCTGAGACCGCGCGAGTGCGCGCTGACACCGCTACTGAGGTAGATCAGGTACGCGCCGACGCGGCCGCCGAGGTCGCCGCTGCGCACGAACGCGCCCGCGCCGCCGAGGAACGAGCCGAGCAGCGAACGAGCGAGCGAGCCGCTGAGCGCAGCGCCTCAGAAGCGACGGTGCAGGAACTTCACGCGCAGCTGGAACGAGTCCGCGCCGACGCGGCGGCTGAGGTGGCCGCCGCGCGGGAACGTGCACGTGCAGCCGAGGCACGGGCCGAGCAGCGTGCGACTGAGCGCGTGGCCGAGCGCGCGACTGCCGAGGAAGCGCTTGGGCGGCTCCACTGCGAAGTTGAGCAGGTGCGCACCGACGCCGCTGCTGAAGTCGCCGCAGCCCGCGCCAAGGCAATCGGTGAAACAGCCGCGATCCGGGCACATGCCGACGCGGAGATCGTCGAGGCCCAACTCGGCGCGCAGGTCGAAGTCGATGTCGCCCAAGGACAGATCGCCATTTCCGCACGTGCAGCGCAGGCTCAGATTGCTGAAGCGAGGAGTGCCGCGCAAGCCGAGATCGACAGTGCCCACGCCTATGCCGAGGACGTGGTGCGCCAGGCGCAAGACGAAGTGGCTCGGGTGACGGCGGCGGTTCAAGCGTCTGGCCCGCTGATGATTCCTGTTGCGCCCGTGCACGTTCGGCCGCAGATCCGAACGCTTGAGGCTATCTTGGATGCCCTGTACCGGATCGATTACGTTCTGGAGAGCGCGATGTCCGGGGCGCAGTCACAGCCAGACGCAGATTACGTACGGGGCTTGGCCGCGACGGTTCAGGAACGGGCGCAGGGACTATCGGCGGAGTTGGCCGACCTGCCCGGCCGGTTCACTGATCAGGCTGATGTAGAGGCTTCCGCCGCCTACGCCAACGCCGCCGGCGCCGCCTACAGCGCACTTCTGCAGCGCATCGAGGACGTTGCCTGGAGGATGATGGGCCGCGCCGAAGACTCCGACGCCGAGATCGTGGAGTCTGTGTCGGCGATGGTCGCGGACCCGTGGATCCAGGCACTGCGTCAGTAGTGCCACTGATCGGCTATCGCCATCCAAAGAAGCTCCAGCAGAACATGTTCACGGGATATGTCACGACTATCTCGGCAGAGCGATGCAGTGGGACAAATCGAATGATGGAGGTTTCATGACACAGAACTACCCCGACGTGGTGAACGCATGGGCCTTAGCCCTCCAACCGACTACAGCGCGGCCGAGCGAGTTCCTCATCTACGCTCTCGCCGACAACACTGCTGAAGCGGCACGGAAGGTGGAGTCCGACCTCAAAGCCGCCAAGCCGGGTGACTTCGTTGATGTGGCTGTCCGCTTCACGAACATGATGGATACCACCACGCTGCACGTGCAGCCCCACATGTGGGGGGTGTGGTGCGTCATGGAACGCACCGTCCTCGCTGCGGAAATGTTCGCCGGCTCAGCGGAGCCGCAGCACTAGATCGGTAAGCGCGGCTCCCTGCCGGCCCAAGCATTGGGACTGCTCAAATGTCGCAACTGTTCCGTTGTGGCCGGCGTGAAAAGCGCCTACAGTATGTCCTCAGCGAGAGGCACACTAGGTCCGCATTTGCCAACGGCTTCCATGCAGCCACGGCAGAGCACGACACGGACCGAAGGATCCGCGGTTCCTGCCTCATCCTTGACGACGGTCGTGTGAACTGATCGGTGTCTGGCATGGAGAGGGCGCCGAGAGCGGAGCACACCCATGACGTCACCACGCCCTTCTCGCAACACCGGGCCCAAACGACGAGCCAAAGAACTCGCCAAAGAGTTGAACGTGAGTTACCAACAGGCGCAGCAGATACTGCGCGCATCACGCAGTGAACAACCCCCAATGCATCCCTGGAACGCGGCAGGGCCGCCGACGGCCAGGCGAACTAAAATCACTGGACATTACGAAGCGATGGAGACCTATCCCATCGTCGTCTGGGGGCTCTATGTGGATGACCCAGACAATGTCGCCGCCGGCACCGTTGGGCAGACAACCGACCGCATCGCCCACCAAGTCGCCGCACGCTTTGACTGCATCTATGAATACTGCGTCGATGACGACGAGTACGGAGTCGGCGATGAAGTGATCAAGTACTACCAGTGGTATGTGGTCGTGCCCAAGGGCGCCCACCCAGATTCACGCGTCCATCCCGACTCGCCCCCTCCAATTATTGAGGCTCTGACCACAGAGCTGAAAGCGGCGTTGCCGACGAGTCTCGACGCGCGCGGCAAGTGGCATGCGCGGCCTGAGGACGGGGAGAGCTACCAGCTCAATGCCGAAAACTATTGCGAGCGTGTGTACGCCGATCTGATCAGCGCGTTGGAGCGGAAGGTAAAGCCGCTGCTAGCCGATGATGTCGACTACCGTGGCGGCCTCTACGTGTCCGTATCCTCCTCGCGGACGGGCAGCTTGATCGGGGGGTACTCGGTTTACCTACGGGCCGAAGGCGGGATATCGGTCACTATCGGCGCCGGCCTACCGTCGGGGCAGTTGAGTAAATGGCCAGACGATCTCGGGAAGCAAGGGCGGCCCATTCTGACCGGGCCGCGACCGGCAGGACCTATCTCATGGATCGCGCAGGTGACCAAACAAGCCCCGGGCGCGATCCCCTCGCAACTATCCGCCGCGACTCCATCCGACCTCGCCGATCAAATCGTGAGGGCCTTGCGATCGGACTATCCCGCGTTGCTTGGCTAGCAGCACATGGCCCGCGTGCCAGAGCTTCCGGGGGTGGGGTGCTAGGGCGGCCGGGCAGAATCGCGGGCAACTCCGAGATCCTCAGCCAATCACGGTGGTGGTGCAATGCTGTTCAAGGTCTCCAGGGCAGGTCCGCGCACAGGTGGGCTGGCGACGCGATCGAGCAGCAGGAGGTTCAGCGGTGCGGGCAATCATTGGGGCGGCCATCGTGGCCTCAGTACTCGTCGGTTGCAGCTCGGCCGGATCATCTGAAGGCCTCGACAGTCAGCGGGCGGGCGGTGACTCGTCGACGACGAGCATCTCGCCCAGCGTCGTGGAGTCGTCCCCCTCTTTGGCCCCGCAGCCGGCGTTCGTCACCGCGCCGGCCGCTCAGGCCGCGTTGCTCAAAGCTGCCGAGCTAGCGCAGATCGTCAGTGACACCGAGATGCGCCCCTTGATCGAGTTCACCCACCCATGGGAGGAGTCGACGGGTGTGGAGCCCAAGAGCTGCGCACCGCGGCTCCTGTTCAACCAGGCCATCGGCGCGGTGAAGTATCAAGCGGTCAGCGGCAATAGAGTCAAAGGCGCGCGCGGGCAGCTCGCGGCCCAACTGGTCACGGTGTTCGTCGACAGGGCGCAGCCCGGTGCCGTGCTCGCCGACTTCATTCTCATGTTCGGCTATTGCCCTGCCCAACAAGCATTCTCGACCACCGCGCGGGATGTGACGCAGCACTGGATACCAACAGAGGTGGCCAGCGAAGGCATGGATCGATCGAGCAGAATCGCATCTCGCGCGGGCGCGGGAGCCGACCGCCTGGAGGAGCCGGCGCGGCAGTGCTATCACGCCGCGGTAGCCAGGGCCAACGCCACCATCGAATCCATCGTCTGCGGTGACGGCGACTCGAAAGCCATGGCGAATACGGTCATCGACCGCATCGCTGAGAAGCTGCCGGGCTGACCTCTCTAGGAGTCGAGGAGCTGACGCGCTAACGCATCCAGCGACGCGGTGACGTCGGCGGGGATGCGCTGACCGGCCTCAAGAGCCACGATGTGAGCCGCGTCGACGCCAGCGGCCGCGGCCGTCTCCTCCACGGACAGCTCAGCCATGTGGCGCGCTGCGTAGATCCGGTGGCTCAATGCGGCGCCTGGAACTCGAGCGGCCTGCATGACGAGCTGGTTATAGGTGCGCCGTACGTCGCCGAGAAGCACGGCCATACCCGGGCCTCTGGTGGTGCGTACGGTGGCGGTCGCAGTGTCCTGGACGCGGCGTAGCTCGCCGAGCAGCTGGTCAGCCTGACTGGTGAACGATGCGTCCTCCTGGGCGGGCAGCGTGGCAATGCGCGCTTTGATGCCGTTGAGGGCGAGTTCGAGGGCTTGTACGAGGACCGTGACGCGCACGGTGTCGGACATGACGTCGGTCGTTGTGTCGGGGTGGCTGTGGGCATAACGCACGCGGGCGAGGTGGCCGGGCTCCCAGCCCAGGGCTTTCTCCAGCTTGGCCCGTGTGTTGTCGCGTGGCCAACGCCGTCCTCGTTCGAAGGCGACAAGGTTGCTCTGGCCAATAACGCCGTCGTCCTTCAGTTTTCGCTGGGAGAAGCCCAGTTCCTCGCGGCGCTTGACGACCTCTTCGCCGGCGGCCGCGATGCCTGGGTCGAGATCCTCGGCGGACGGATCGTCGGTTGACTCGTCGACGAGGCTGTCGAGGTCGGAATCCGGCGCGGTTTCGATGCGTTCACTCAAACGTTTCGACGGGGCAGTCAGGGTGAAGGTCACTGGTATCCCTTCGGTGTCGCCGACGTGCACGGTGAGTCCGTCGGTGATCGCAAGGCAGTCGATGGGTTCGCCGTGGAGGTAGGTGCCGTTGGTGCTGTGGGCGTCGGTCACCGTCCACCCGGCGTCGGTGGCCTCGATCTGAAGATGCGTGCGCGATACCCGGGGGTCGGCGATCCGGATGTGGGCGGGCAGCTCGCGGCCGATCGTGATGGGCGCGTCCTGAGGCTGAACCGTGTGGGGGGTCGATCCGGCACAGTCGATGGTCAGGTCGGGAGGCGATCCGGGGGAGTCGATCACTGCGTTCCGATTCTGTTGGTCGGGTTCGAGCTTTGGCGCTGAGGCGGGTGCATTCCAGTGATCGCATGCTAGCACTGCGCGCTCACTCCATTGCGGACGTTGCCGATCTGTAATCAGCGGCTGGCGAAGGCCGTCTAGTCCCGTGAACGCCTCATTCTGCCTGTTGTAGCGCATTTTGCGTGCGAGGTGCGCGTGGGCGGGGCGTGTTCGTCCGCTATCGCTTGGCAATCACTGCGCTATCGTTTACAGTCGCAAAGTGAAAGCACTGCCCTCCCGTGGCGGATGCCCAGACGGAAAGGGATCGCGATGTCCGAGATGCGGCACCGTCAGCCTTCTGATCAACCGATGAGCAGCGCCGATGACGCACAGACGCGCGACGCTGAAGCAGGCGCCGATGGCACGGCAGTGCTACGCCAACTTCAGGTGGCGTGCGACGACCTCTACTGCACGCCCCTCGACCCTGAGGCGCAGGAACAGGTGCGAGATCTCCTGCTGCGCTCCACTCCAAGCCTGCATGAGCATCGCCTTCGTGCCCGCCGGATCAAGGTCGCCTGCGACGAGCTGCACGACGACCCCGCCGATCTCGACGCCCGGTACACCCTGCTCAGCCTCTTGGGCACACCGGCCTGACCGGTGTTAGAGGGTGTCAGCAGGCCGGGCGCCCTGCACGCGGTCAGGCCTGTGCGAGGGCGGCGACGAAGTGGTCGTCGAGGTGCTTGACCGCGAGATAGCCGCCGGGGTCTGCGAGCGCGGCGACTGTGTCGGGGTCGTCCACGGCCATGATTCGGCCTGAGTAGACCGACAGCTGTCGGGGAAGCCCGCTCAGGCTGCCCTTGCCGGCTCCGGCGTCGGTACGGATCACGACGAGGTAGTCGGGTTCGATCCGGTAGATCTCGTTGGGGTCCTGGATGGGGCGCGTGGCACCGACGTCGATGGGGTTGCGGTCTGCGTCCTCGCTGTAGCGAAATCCGAGTGACTGCAAGTAATCAGAGGCAAATGAGGGTGCCAGGACGCGCGCGATGCCCGCGTCGGTGGCTGCCAGCACTTCGATCGACTTTCCTTTGAACGCCGGGTTCTGATTGGCCAAGTCGTTCTGGCGGGACAAGGTGGCGTCGATCAACTGTCGGGCCTTGTCCGCCTGGCCGAGGATGCGGCCGATCCAGTTCAGCTGGCTCTGCCAGTTCCAATCTGCGCTGGTGTTCTCGGGCGGGTGATGGTCGGGGCGATCTCGGTGAGCCTGCGGAAAGTGGCGTCGTCGATGTCGCCGGTAGCGATGATCAGGTCGGGGTTGGTCTGGGCGATGGCCGCGGTGTCGATTGAACCCAACACCGCAGGGCTGCCGGTCACGGCGGCCTGCTCAAAGGCGGGCAGTGTGGCAGCGGGAGCGGTCATGGCTACCGGCTGCACGCCAAGGGACAGCACAGCGTCGGCGTCGCCAGGTCCCAAGGCCGCTACGGCTGTCGGCGCCGCAGTGACTTCGGTCTGGCCGTGTTTGTGCAGGAACGTCTGCGGCGAGTAGGGGTTTTGCGCAGGGTCGCTGAGCGCGAAGTAGCTGCCGAGCGCGACGACCAGGACGACCACGAGCGCCGCGGCGGACGCGATGACCGTTCGCCGGCGGCGCGGTCGCCGCAAGGGGGTCATCGGTCCGCCGGCCGGCGGCCGGGGCGGCGGCACGGATTCGTAGGGCGAGGGCGGAGCGGGGGTCGGCTGGCCGACGGCATGTCCGGGGCGCTGCGGGCTCGGATACGACGCTTCGAATGGGGACGGTGGTGCTGGCTCGGGTTCCGGTGCGCCAGATGGTCTCGGTGTCGGGGCCGCGGGGGCAACTGGCCCGCTGTTGGTGCCCTGAGACGGCGCTGCCGCTGCCGGGGGCGTACCGGCGGTGCGCCATGGCTGGGTGTGTGACGGGGCCGCTGTGGTGGCCGTGAGAGCGGCAGCAGCGTCGGCGGCGAGTGCACGCGCGCTCTGGTACCGGTCGTGAGGGTCCTTCGCCATCGCCTTGGCGATCACCGCATCGAGCGTCGCTGGCAGAGCCGGTGCGAGATCGGTGACTCTAGGGGGCGACTCGAAAAGGTGAGCAGACACGACCGCGGCCATTCCGCTGGCCTGCGCCTGGAAGAACGGCGTCCTGCCGGTCAGGAGTTGATAGAGCGCGCAGCCCAGTGAATAGATGTCGGCGCGGTGGTCAACGGGAAGGGCTTTGAAGCTCTCCGGGGCGGTGTAGGAGATGCTGGCCATCACCGTCCCGGTGCGGGTCAGTCCGGCCGCATCATCGAGCGCCCGGGCGATGCCGAAGTCGGCGAGGAAGACACGCCCATCGTCGGCATCGAGCAGGAAGTTGGCCGGCTTGACGTCGCGGTGCAAGATCAGGCGCCGGTGGGCGTAGTCCAAGGCGGTGGCCACGTCGCCGATGATGCGCGCCGCCCGCACGGGCGTCATGTGCCCGTCGCGGAGCTGCTGATCGGCGTCGGTGCCCGGGATGTACTGCATCGCGATCCAGAGGCGCCCGTCATCGGTCTCACCGCGGTTGTAGACGGTGACGATGTTCGGGTGGCTCAGCGTGGCGGCCAGGTCGGCCTCGCGTTGGAACCGGCTGCGGATCTCCTCGTCGCGGGAAAACTCCTCGGACAGGATCTTCAGTGCGTCGCTGCGGGGCAAGTTCGGATGGGCAGCACGGTAGACGGTCCCCATACCGCCGGCGCCGAGGACCGCTTCGATCGTGTAGCCAGCAACGACCGTTCCCACGCTCAAGGCCATGGCTTGCTCTGCAGCTCTCCTAGTCGACGGGATCTCCACGGATGTTACGAAATGCAAGTATTACCGAGCATGGCGCTGAGCTGCGCATCGGCACGCGCACCGAGGGCCGAACTGGACGGGCGTTGTCGACGGGAGGGGCCTTGCGGTGATGATCGGCCCGCTTTGCCCAGGATCGGCTTTACCGCGACGGTGCCTCTTGCCGGGCCTCTTCTAGCCAGTTCTGGATCGTGCGCGTCGACTTACCCAACTCGGCAGCGATCGCGCGGACGGAGCCACCTGCCCGCCAGGCGGACTGGACCGCGGCCCTCAATTCACCGGCGGCGGCGTCGACGCCGCCAGCTGCGGCATGCAGCCGCTCGCGTTCGGATGACGGGATCTCTCCGCGAGCAGTCACGCCGACACTGTAGCAGCGTCGACCACACTACTGTGGTATCAACTGCTACAGTGAGGGTTGGGCGCGGGCATGGCACCGGATGAACCGGGAAGACGGAATGGCCCGATGGGACCCGTAAGGAGACCAAACCAAATGAACACGATCACAGCAGATCCTGCCCCAACCTACTGGTCACTGCGGCCGTCGAGAATCGTCGCCCAACTGCAGCAGGCACCCCGGCTGGTAGGGCTGGGTGAGTACGGATTCGGAGGACGACGCCCCCACCGGCTGGCCCAAGCCCAGGCCGCGGCATTCGGCGAGTTCAACGAGGATCTGACGCGTGAACTCGTGAACCTACTCAATGAGCAGACCGCCAAGATCGGTCGCCCAGACGCGCTAGTGGCGTGTGCCCATCACCCGGCGATGAACATGTGGGGCACGTTGATCCGCTTCACCTTCAACGAAGCCCTCTCCATCATCGGCGGCAAACACACCCCGGCCCAGCAGCACCGAACAGGGCGACCGGCAAGCCCAAAGCTGATCGACGGAGCGTGGTGCGGCGTACGCGATGATGGGCGACGATTCCCGATCGCCGACCTCATGTATCGCCACGACGCAAGGGTTTTCGTCAACGACTGCCGTCCTGGCGGAACTGTTCAAGTACTCATGTGGCATCAGCACAGGCAGCAGTGGGAAATGCCATACGCGTGGAATGAACACCTCACCGACAGCGAACTGATGCACGGAGATCCCCGCTATCAAGGCGAATGGAAAGACGCCAAGCTCATCAACGGCCGCATCGTCCTGCCAGGGCAGCCCGGATTTGAAGCCCCCGAAAGCTGCCCGCGGCCGATGCGGAAACTCGGTCGCGTTCTCCCCCCGTCGCCGGTCCGATAACGGAGGGGGTTGCGCAATGATCAGCACATACAGCCGCGGCAGCGTCACCCTGACTGTCGAGCGAGGTGCCGGCGCAGACCTGCTGGCGTTCACCATCACACGCACTGCACCGCTGACGGCCGACGAAATCCGACGGGTCAACGCTGAACTGTCTGACTACTCCACAGCAGATGGTGCGAAGTTGGTTCAGTCGCCCGCTACAGGGGCATGGGAGGTGCGCGCCAACGGCATTGCCCTGGCGAGCGACCACGGCGACCACACCTCCGAACTGCAATGGACGGTGCCCGCCGGTAATCCAGCGACCTAGCTGTGCTGTCTCATGAGATTGGTTACGCGGTGAGCCATCAACAGCACGTGGAAACTGCGTTGCTCGAAATGCCGAGGAAGTGAAGGATTGACAGATGGCGAATCCAGACGCGAGCCAGGCAGGCGACAACAACACGCCACGCCACGCTGTCCCTGTCGCACGATTGGAGCGCGTCGAGCCAGATCTTGATGATGTTGTTTCTCGGCTGTTCTGGAGGAGAGGTTTTAATCCGGAAGTTGCCTGGAGAATCGCGGTCAGCGGTGATACGGCGGCGCGCATGGCCGGCACCCATCTGGAAGAGGAGTGCACGGCGACAGCCGAGCTGCTGGCTCGGGCTGCCGCGTTTGGCTGGTGGCCAAAGAGACTCAACGGTAACTACGTTGCGGTTCCCCTGGAGCAGTGGGTGGCCGAGGGACACCCGTTCACCCAGATAGTTCCCAACGCCGAGGCCATGCTGGATCGCTGGGGTATCCAACCTGTCGTGGTCGACGCCGTTGCCAACGATCATCCACCGGGACGCCGCGGTAAGCCAGTGAGCCAAGACTTCGTGTCACCAATGTTCTGAGATACCGCACCTAGCCTGCGATCTCGAAACTGCGGAAACTGCAGTGCAACGCCTAGGTGCCGGCATCGCATGAGCGGCACCGATCCGGATGTCAGTGGGTCGCAATATAATTGAATTGTCTCGGCGGGCACATGAAGGGTCCGGAGGCATGACAACCGGATGGGTGTGAGCGCCCATTCACCAACAGAGGTTGCCCGGCGTCGAAGGCCTGGGGCAACGACCAGTGAAGAGGTATGACCATGGGATACTCCGCAAGCTCAGTAGATAACGACTTTCGGGTGCCAGTGGACGCAGTAGACGCGGCGCTATCGGCGCTCTGTCATGAATTCGGAGCCCATCACGCAACGCTGACCCAGGCGGTAGAGGACCTGACGTCCTTCCAGGAATGCTCGCAACCCGGCCGCGATGAGGACTTCGTGCTCGGGTACCACTGCGACACCTACGTTGCTGCCACCGACAAGGTCCTCGACATCCTGGGTCGCTACGCAACCGAGGGGTCATACGTCCGGCTGATCGGTGCGGACGACTGCCTGTTCGGCTTCCGCGTCGTCGGTGGCCAGTTGCGCGCTGAGCGCGGCAGCTTCACCTGGGCGCTGTCGGATCAAGAAGCAGAGCACCAGGGCAGCGGACTCGTTCCTGAGGAGGAGGAGTATCGCGTCGGCTGGGTCATCGACATCCAGGCCGACAGCCATGAGCAAGCGGCGCGCAAGGCTCTAGATATCCACCGTGATCCAAGCTCCATTGCCACCGTGTTCGAGGTTCAGCGCCGCTACGGGCCCGGGGGAGTTGTCGGAAGCGTCCAGCGCGTCGACCTGTCCGAGATCGACGGAGTGCCGACGTCGTGACGTTCGTCCGCTGTCGGGGCCGTGCCGAAAGCCAACGCGGCCCCGATGGCTGGCCGGGCGAACCTTTTCAGGCTCCGCCGTCGCCGCGAGTACGTGCAGCAACAGCCGAGCCGATACCACTGATTGCGACGTGTGACCAGAGCGCATTGACCCTGTATCCACCTGCGTGCAACCGCAGGAATGTAACGCTCACCGCGGCGCGCACGCGGCATACTTAGGCACCATGATCGGTGATCTCGCGGCGGTTACACGCGACCAGCTCGAAGCGTTAGCGCTCGACGTCCCCGACCAACTTGCTGCTGCGACCATCCCGCTCTGGCAGTCCTCGCTGAAGTCGAAGTATCACTGGGCGGATAAGCGATCGGCCTGCAAGTTCCTCCCCGGCGAACGTGAATGGACTCCCCTCAAAGAGCGAAAACCACCGCCAGTATCGAATCGGGTGGCTGCGCTGGATTTCAACATCTCGCTTCACGACGTGTGCTTGGGCTGCGCGCGGCAGGCGACGATCTCGCCGGCCGCGGATGCGTTCGTGACATTGGTCGCCGAGCTAGTGCGCGCCGCCGAATGGGTGCAGGACGGCCTCGATGGTGCAGCTGACGGCGACTGGACGTGGCTGCAGTTCGCGCGGTGGAAAGCCCGACAGCCCCTAGCCGGCGACGTCTGGGCGCAGAAGCTGCGGGAGATCCGTGGAAAGGGCTGGGCTGCAACCGCCTTGGAAGTTACCCATGCCGTCGATACCCATCGCCGATCCGCGGCATCTACCATTTCGCAACTCGCCAAGGGCATAGGCGACAATCCCGGCCGGTCCGCCATCTTGGAGAGAGCAATCCGGATGGTGGAGACCGACAGCGCGGCGCTCCAAGAGTCAGATGCGATCATGCAAATCTCGGGCTGCACAAAACCTCCCGATGTGTACCAGCAGATGATGGGTGCGCGGGGAGCGGGCTACAAGCAGCCGTCTCCGTGGCACCTCACCGCCGCGACATGGCGCGACGCGACTAAACGCGGCGGCAGCATCAGCGTGGATCGCCTGGCGGACTACTTCGACGAGCAATTTCCCCACGTCCACGACCTGAACGCACTGCCATGCTGCGCCGTGCACGACCCCACCCCTGTAGGGGGCGATTGCCCCCACACCTGGGCGCTGCGAACTGCTCAAGCCCATCGCCGCCTCCACGTGGCCGAATGGGTCCAGCGCCTGGAGCTGGCGGCCGGCGGGCTGTTCTCCACAGAAGGAGACACGACCGACAACTGCACCCACCTGATGTGCGTTCCGTGGTGGCCGCTCACCGGCGAAGGGATGGACTCGATCGCCTACCTCGCACAGTTCGAAGTCGTCAGCGGGCCACACCAACTTGCACGTCGCGACGGGTATGGCGGCTACCGAAGCGGCAGTGTCGCAATCCTCAGAGTCCCCGCCTGGGCCGCAGCGCACGTTGCAGAGCTGCCCGCCCCCATGCACAGCGAGCCCATCACCGACGATCGCCATCAAGCGATTCGACTAGCGAGGTGGGCCGGCGTCGCGATCGTCAGTAGCGAATTCACCAGTAGGCGCAAGCCCACGGTGATGGTCGATGAGGCCAGAAGTGGGCTCGCACAACGTGAATCAGGTTCAGGCCATTACTACTATGGGCGGGTGCACCGTCCGCTGACGCCTGACTCCGCTCCGCCAGATCTGTACCGCGGCCGCGATGGCGGCGGTGATTGGACTGCCTATGCCGTCCGGCATGCGTTGGAACCCGGAGCTGTATTCGTCTACGGCTGTGACGACCTGGCTCTGCTGAGTATGGGCCTACCGGAAGACAGCCGATGGCAAGTGCGCGGGCGCATCCACGTTGAACTGCAAACCGAATGTCCCTCACACGACGACCCCGGCCCGCACCTATGTGAGGTCGAAGGAGTGGTGGAATCGGTGCGGAGCAATGGTGCTCTCAGCTTCATCCCAGAAGGGCTGCACAACGGTGTCACCATCCCGGCCGCGTACATCGTTGGACTCACCGTCATCCGTTAGGTGGCGACGATCCGGCGCTCGGCCGGCGGCACGGGGTTAGTGGCAGGGCTGTTCGCGTATCGCCAAGGCGTGGTCGATCCCTAGGAGCAACGCCGCGGCCTGGGCATGCGCTTCGTCGTCGAGATACCGGTCGGCCAGGGGCTCGAATTCGATTGGGTCGACCGGCTCGATGTCTTCTGGTGAGAGGTCTCTGCCTGCCAGCTCGGTGGGTTGGACGAGTGGGAAAATCGTTCCGTCATCAGCGATCACAAAAGCGCGGTCTGCGTACTGCTGGTCGTATGGGTCATGAGGAAGGTCAACAATCCATCCGGTGACAGTGACGTTCGGCATGGGCTCGCGGATGTACGCGGCGGCCAGTTCTGTTTGGTCCCCGTAGTGGTCGCGCAGGCACTCATCATCGGGGTCCAGTCGGCACAGGAAGGTCTGATCCTTGGGGTGCAGGCCCAGGCGGTTCATTTTGGATATGAAGCGCTCCACGGCCATGGCCACCACCTCGTCTAACGCTTCCGCATCGGCCATCTTGGCGATCAGAAGGTCTGCCGCAGCGTCTAGCGCGTCGTGGATCTTGTGGTGTCGATCAATGACGTCCGGTTCGCCGTCAGCGGCCCTGCCGAGCGTCAGCGTGGGAGTTACCGGCATCTCTGATGACGCAGCAGCGGTAGCGAACTCGGGGCTTTGCAGCAAGTGGTAACACGCACCGGCAGGTGTCAGCACGTATGCCTCAGCGGGGCCCTCGCCGGGCACGAACCATCCGTCGACGACGACATTGCTCAGCATGACGCACGGAACGCCACAAAGGTCGAAGTCGCTTGGCTCCCGAGGGCTCGCGCATCAGCGAGGAACGGTTGCGGAGTGGCCGGGATCTCATCCTCAGCCATCCTCTGGACAAATTCAGCGATGCGTTCGCCAGTTAGCTGATCAAGTCGATTCACGGGAACCCCTTACGTCGCGGACCTTCGATTACCGGCCACGTTAACCCCAATTGGCCCGCGTTCGTCGGTACCGCCTCTGAGCGGCGTGTTGCGAGTCCTTGGGCTCTTGACGTGGCGATATCTGATCGGGGCGGCGTGAAGAGGTGGTGCGCGACAGGTGTCCGCGCGGGCCAGCCGAAAGCGGCCCGCTTATCGGCGTCGCGCGGTAACGCGCGACGCATACGCAGTTTGCTAGAGCGATTTAATCTCTGGAAAATTGGAATAAAGTCGGTGGAGTCGCCGCTCGGAATCGCTCTCTGAAGGGCCACTGACCGACCGATACCTCCTGGCGCCCGCCACTGGTCCGCCCCTGACCTGCATGAATGCGGCCGGATGGCAGGCGTCCTCTATCGAGGGGTTCTTTCCGCAGCCCGTTCCAGGCCCAGCAAATGCTGAGCCACGGCGCTTTGCCAGCTATGAATCCGCCGGTCAGGGGCCGAAACAGTACGTGGAACTGCTCGGCCCGAGTTCGTGATCTTTGCTTGCGGCGACGCTAACCGCAGGTGAGGCCTCTTTCGGCGGATTTGCTGCACCGGCCCGACATTCCCCAGCAACCTCCTCTCGACTCCCTGCGGAGCAGGCCCTGTCGCACAGCTCCGGAACTGCCCCACGCGAAGCTGCCACCCTGGCCTGAGTGTCCAACTTTCGTGCAGATTGCCGTCTCGGGCGGAACCCGCAGAACCCTCCAAAGATGTCGGTGGGTGAAGGTAAAATAAGTCATGTCGGACAACGACATACAACAATTCGGCCGGACGTGAGCGTTCGGTCACCGGACCCGTGAGGGGAAGCAACAGATGCTGAATTCAACCGTGAAAAGGGCAAGCGCACACGTGGATGCCAGCGAGCAGGACGAGACGCCGGTGCCCGAAGGCAGCGGACCGGCCCCCAGGGGCATGACAGATCAGGAACGCGAGGCGATCGCGAACGCCGTCGAACGAATGGTGGCGCTGGAAATCGACCCTGACGCAGCGGTTTACGTCGATGACGAGAACCGGCTGCCCTCCTACGCACGACACATCGGCACCGCGTGGGGCGGTCAAGAGCTGGACGACGACGAGTTGGACTACGCCATCGGGTGGCTCCCAGAAGTGGCGTTCCTCAACGATGACTCACCCTGGCCCGGCTCATACAACCCGTACATCACCTTGGCGCACCTGCGCACGATCGCGGGGGCCGTGAAATGAGCGACGGGACGCTGAAAATCAACGGCAACGTCGTCGAGGCCACCGAGTTCGCCTACGACGGCTGCCACAAGATCTACCTGATCACCTGGGGCGGCGACCGGGACCTCATGTTCGACTACGGCTTCACCGAAGCGGACATCCATCCCATCGAGACATTGCCCGAGGTATGGGAGGACACCTGCCCGCTGAGGTTCATCAGCAGCGCCGACCTCAGCGTGCACTACGTCGAGCAGTGCCAGGCGGCGCAAGTGAGCTGGGAGGCGGTGTAAGTCGGACGTCTTGGAAGCCCGGCCTACCGCAGCTGCCCCATCTGAATGTCAGTGCTGCACCGTATGATTACGGTGTTCGATCCAAACGGGCAGGCGTGCGCGTCTGCTCACCTACGAAGGGAATTTCGACATGGACAACCGCGCAGAATCCGCGAGCCTTTACTTCAAGTCTGGCTCCAGCGACAAGGTCTATCACGCGAGCATCGAATCAGCAGACGGCGGTTTCGTCGTGACCTTTGCCTATGGCCGCAGGGGAGCAACACTGACCACCGGGACCAAAACGAAAGCCCCGGTCGATCACGCCACCGCTCAGCGTATCTTCGAGAAGCTGGTGTCCGACAAGCGATCCAAGGGGTACACCGACGGCGACTCCGGCACGCCCTACCTTCACAGCGACAAGGCGGGCCGGGTCAGCGGGCTGCTGCCGCAGCTGCTCAATGTCATCGACGAGGGCGAAGCCGCCCGCGTCGTGGCTGACCCGCACTGGGTCATGCAGGAGAAGTTCGACGGGCGGCGCCTGATGCTGCGCAAGATTGGCACCGTGGTCGAGGGCGTCAATAAGCTCGGTCTGGTCGTCAGCCTGTCCGCCCCCGTCGCCGCCGCAGCTCTCGCCCTGTCCGGAGACTTCGTGCTGGATGGCGAAGTCATCGGCGATCGCTTTCACGTGTTCGACCTGCTCTCACGGGACAGCACCGACCTGCGCGAGCGGCCTTACCGCGATCGCTACAGCGCCCTTACCGCTCTGATCGACAGAGCCAGGTTTTCCGCTCACATCGTCTACGCCCGGTGCTGGACGGACGCGACAGCCAAGGCTGACCACCTCAACGAACTCCGGGAGCGCAACGCCGAAGGCGTCGTGTTCAAGCGATGGGATGCCCCCTATCGGCAGGGGCGCCCCAACAGCGGGGGGACGCAGCTCAAGCTCAAGTTCGTAGCGACCATCTCCGCGATGGTCACCGCGGTGAACCAGCAGCGCAGCGTGGGGGTGAGCCTGCTCGACGGCGACGACTGGAAGGCAGTCGGGAACGTGACCGTCCCGGCGAACCAGAACCGACCGCAGATCGGCGATGTCGTCGAAGTCCGGTACCTCTACGCCGCGCAATCTGGCGGCGCGCTCTATCAGCCCGTCCTCCTGGGCGTCCGAGACGACGTAGAGCCCGCCGAGTGCGTAGTAGCCCAACTCAAACTCAAGGCCAGCTGAGATCGGACCCCCGGCCGGAGGGCGCCTGCCAGCGCCCTCCGGGCCGCGTCGGGGGGTGACTCCCCAGCCGCAATGGCGGCCTGTAGGTCCCGAATACCGACGCACCCAGCCAACGGCGCTTAGTCCGCAGACCCGGCGGCCGCAGCTTCGTACCGGCTCAATCGCGGCTCCTGCCCCCTAGTTTGCCACCTGTGGGAATAATTGCCCTATGCGGTGAAAGAACCTGCCGGGCGGTCTGTTTGGCGAATATTGGTGGGGATCTGATGCACGGCGTCCACGTGGCTGGGCGGAAAAGTCGGCTAGTATTCGATCAGCGTCGCGTGCGCGCGGCGGACTCTTCGAGTTGCCAGATTGCAGTACACGGCCCCACATCGGCCGCTGGCTTACGAAGACCAGACCCCTCGGGTCACGCGCTTGTTGATGAACGCCAAGCCTCCTCGTTGATGTGGGACGAGGCAAAACCGCCTGACGTTTGGAGACTCGAATGACGCGCAGTAAGAAGCCCAACAACGCATCCAAAGATGCTGCACGCCAATATCAGCGCGACAATCCAGGCACACCGTACCCCGTGGCTAAGCGGGCGGTCACCCGCCCTGTCCAGCACGAGTACGAGTTCGTCGCAATGGAGAGTCCCCGCGGCGCGCACCTGGCGGCATACCGCCGGCTCGATGATGCCGCCCTCTTCAAGGTGCACTTGGATACCGCGGAGGTCAGCGTAGCTCTGGCCTTTTTCGCTGAGCGTGAGGACCAGATGGGGTTTGTTCCGTTGTCTGTCCCCGACGCGGTTCGAGACCGTGGCTCACGAATCGACGCTGAGAAGCTCGAAACATTGATAGTGGAAGGACTTTGGACGCGGGTATCGGGAGGGTACTGGATCCGAGACGACGAGACCCTTGCCTTCGCCCGAGCCGGGATCCAGGACTGGCGAGATGATTACCACCGGCAAGCAAGGATCTGCGAAGAGCGCCGGCATCACATAGTTCGGGACTACCCCGTGGGTAGCGATGATGAAGGAAACACGTTCTGTGAGGACTGCTGGCGCTGCGTGTGCGCCGAAGCTGAGAGCTGCGAATTCCCCCACACCACCAACGAACTGATCCTTGCCGACCACTACATAGCGAAGGCTCACACCGGGACGGCGGCGATTGAGGACGAGCCAGAGCCGACATATCGAGCAGTCCCTGTATGAGGAGGGTGCAGGCAATGATCCAAGCGTCGGGAGATCCGCCCTAGTTGAGGCTTTAGGTCAACTCAGCGACGCAAAACGTGCACGCGCTCGTTCGCAAGGGGTGTGCCCTCAGGCCCTTTGATGTGTGGTGCAATCCAAACGGGTTTGCGGTAGCTGCGTCCGGGTCCACACGCCTGTTGCCGCCAATGGCCATCCACCCACCACTGGTGCGTGTAGGTGCGGCTCCGGCCATTTCCGGAAACGTGTTCAGCAGGACCAGCCGCGAGACGGCGAAGGTCTATCAGGCTCACTGCGGAGTGTTCTGGTGGAGCGTCCCGGAAGGAACGGTTGCCCGCCCCCGGTGGCTCGGGGGAGGGATGCGCCGATTGGTGGAAACAGTCGTTTGAGCCATCAAGAGCCAGGCCGCGCCGAGTAATAGGACGGCCGGGACGTTCCGCTCATCGATGATGTCGATCGCCAGGGGCAGGTCCGCGTCGATACTGCCGCCGTTTCCGATTACGAAGGGAGTGTCAACACGCAGTTGACGCCGCGAGGCCTCACTGCGGTCAGCTCTGGATGCGCCGAGGATCTGGAGCGTGCCGTCCTGGAGGAAGTACCAGGCCATGGCATCTGCGGGCACGCGCTCTACTGGTGTTTCCGCGCCCCACTGCATCGCGAAGCCGGCTGCAGGCTTGGCCCAGCAGAGCAGGCCGCTTGAGGAAGGCATAGCCGCCCGCGGCGTCCATTCGGGGAGTGTTTTGGCGGCGGCAAGGGCATAGTCGACCATGTCGCGAGTGACCCAGTAGAGATTCGCCTGCGCAAGCTGAGTTCGCGCGTGTACGTCTCCAGCGATATCCACGTCCAGTCGAGCTGCGGCGCGCGGTTGACCGTTGTTTCGGAGCCGCGCGGCCTCCTCTCGGTCCTCGGTCACCCTTCGGTCGAACTCAGCGTGGATCCAGTGATCGCGGATGAACGGCATCGAGGTGGGCGCCCACGGGAAGGACGATTTGCGGGTCATACCCGACTACCCGATTCGAGGGTCATACGGATCAACGTTAGGACGTCATCGCTGGGTCCGCCGGATAATTGGCATGGCCGGTGGTGAGGATGGAACTGCGGTCAGCGCAGTCACCCGAAAGCGGGAGTTTCTAGGTCGAGACCCAGGCGGGTGACGGAAATCGCGCCTCGCGGAGGTACTTACTCAGCAGAGACGCCTACCACGGCTGTAGTAGGCCCCGATGCGAAAGGTCGCCGATGAACGCTCCACTTCTTCCAGCCTGGTTGATGGTTCCCGCTGCGGTCGCCGTGCTGGTGACGCTAGTGCTTGCCCTGTGGGGAGCCCCGCGCATTGAGCTCAATCGCAAATCCGGCGTTGGCGCTGGTGTTGCGACCAGGCTCGCCTACGTGCTCCTCGCGCTCTCGGTCGTGCTGTACGTCTGCGTTATCGCGGCCTCGACAGTGGCCGTCCCCTTCGCGCTACCGGTACCTCTAGTTTTGGCTTTGACCGTGCTGGTCGCGGCGCTGCCGGTTGTGCCCGCCTGGACGCTGTTGAAGAGCGCGCTGTGAGCCTGTGGGTGGCCATTGAGGCCACGGCTAGGCCGAGACCCCCGCGCAGTCCCCTCGTTCGGAAAGTTGCCGCCCAGGCTGCTGTCACCGCCAGTAAGAGGACCGGCCGTCCCGTAGACCCTCGCGTGCAGCGACTCGCTCAGTCCTGAGAATTGCGGACGCGAAAGTTCTGCACCGGTCGTCGAGATGGCCGGCGGCCAGGGTGCCCGCTGAAACAGGGAAGCCCCCTCCTGTGGAGGGGGCTTCTTCGCGAACAGCCGGTTTGAGCCGACTGCATCTGTCGCCCACTTTACACGGGCACGTTAGTGGCGGTGATTCAGCGAGGCGATGGGCAGAAACCGGACCTTGCCGCGACGTTGGCTGGCCGGGTCAGCAGCGAGATCCACCCGATGGCCGCACCTCTGAAAATTGTTCGTCTCCGAACCAGGGATTGGCTGCCAGGGCCGTTAAAGTGTTGGGTAATCGCCACGTCACGCGGCGGGAGCTGCGAAGGTCCAGGCCGCGACCCAGACCAACGTAGGCAGTCAGCCCCCATAGGGGCCGTGGCACGAAACCATCCTGAGTCTGTCGGCGAAGATGGCGGTCGCGGCGTCGAACCGGCGGCACACACGGAAGGCTTGGACGATGCCCGATTCCGCTCGGTTGAAGAAGCTCGCCCGTGCCTACATGGCGGCGCACCCTGGCACTGCGTACCAACAAGCTCTCCACGCCATCAGTGGGGACGACCCATCGCGAGCGGAGAACTTTCTGGCCGGCGCCCCGCGCGCTGCTGCTCCCGGTCAACTGGAACTCGCTGCCCTGCTGGGCGTCACCACCCGCGCGACGTTCGCACCAACTATGCGCGACCC